>JAISIB010000182.1 GCA_031262265.1 Prevotellaceae bacterium | reverse complement strand
AATTTCTTCAACAACCGGTTGACGATAGACTCCAACGTCAGTTTACTGTATCAAGACGTAAAGAATCGTCCTTCGCCCGGTGGCTTTTACATGAATCCGCTGATCGGTTTGTACAGATTCCCCAGAGGTGGCGTGTACGGAGGCGAATCTTTCGATTACTACAAACAAAACTACAAGTACTACGATGCCGGTCGTAACATGTACCTGCAAAATTGGTATACCGAAGTAACCACGTGGGAACAGAATCCTTTCTGGTTGACGAACATGTTGCCGAGCGAAGACCAACGCTATCGTACGATTGCCAATCTGAGTCTTTCGTTCAAGCTTAACGACAACTTTACTCTTCGGGCACGCGGCAATGGCGACTTGATTCTGAACAACTACAACATGAAGATGTATGCCGGTACGGTAGCGGCATTGACAGGTAGTAGTCACGGAGCTAACGGACGTTACATGGTCGATGAGAGCAATAGCTTAGGTTTATACGGCGATATTATGCTTTCTTATCAGCAAACCTTCGGAGACTTTGCCGTGAATGCTACGCTCGGTAGCAGTATTACCGACAACCGAGGTAAATCCATGGGAATCGATTCCTATCCGGGCGGTTTGTATAATCCCAACCTCTTCAACTCGGGCAACATCGACTACAATGCAGGCTCTCCGTCGTTGGGTCAGTATCACAATCAAGCGCAATCCGTCTTCTTTGCCGGACAAGTGGGTTACAAAGACTGGTTGTATTTGGACGTGACAGCACGTAATGACTGGACGTCGAATTTGGCTTTCACGAAGTATGTGGACAAAGGATTCTTCTATCCTTCTATCGGTGCTACGTGGTTGTTGAACGAGTCTCTCAACCTTCCGGAGTGGATTACCTTAGGTAAGGTACGCGGAGCTTGGTCACAGGTAGGAAACGGACTGCCTTCCTATCGTAGCAACCCGCTGAACAGCGTAGGCCGCGCCGGTACGATCGGCTACAATTCTACGGCACCTTTCAATGAATTGCGTCCGGAAATGACCACTTCCATTGAGTTCGGTACGGAATGGAGATTGTTCAGCAGCCGTTTGGAATTGGACTTCACTTACTACAAGACGAACACACGCGATCAATTGTTCTCGCTATCGGCTCCTTCGGGGTCGGCTTACACGACCTATTATGTCAATGCCGGAAATATCCAGAACCAAGGAATAGAACTGACGTTGAGCGGTTCTCCGATATGGACGAAGGATTTTCGTTGGAAGACGGGTATCAACTATTCGTTGAACAGAAACGAAGTACTCGAATTGGCAGAAGGATTAGGCTATTTCACGGTGAGCGGAAGCGGCTCCAATAGCTATGCCATGCGTCTGGAAGTGGGAGGTTCTTTCGGTGACATCTATGGCCGTAAGTTCGCCCGCGATGAACAAGGAAACATTCAATACGACGACAAGGGTCTGCCCATGCCCGACAAGACTGATTTGAAGAAAGTAGGCAATACGGCTCCCAAGTACACGCTCGGATGGAATAATACGTTGACCTACAAAGGATTCAGTCTGTATTTCTTGATTGACGGACGTTTTGGCGGCGAGGTTCTCTCGCTGACGCAAGCCGAACTGGACAAATACGGTGTTAGCAAACAGACCGGTGACGACCGCGATCGGGGTTACGTCGCTTTCGACGGCAAAAACGTATCCAACGTGGAAGGATTCTATAATATCGTAGGAGGTCGTGACGGTATCACCGAACACTACGTCTATGATGCGACCAACATCCGTCTGCGCGAGCTATCCATCGGCTATACTTTCCCCAAGAAATGGTTGGTAGGTATGCCCTTTATTCAAGGTATTGACCTCTCGCTGATCGGTAGAAACCTTTTCTTCCTCAAAAACAACGCTCCTTATGACCCGGACGGTACTCTTTCCGTAGGCAATAGCTTGCAAGGCGTAGATGCCTTCGGTATGCCGAGTACACGTTCCTTCGGTTTCAATTTTAAAGTAAACTTCTAAGACAAAGAATATGAAAAGCAATAATAAATACGGAATAGCGATAGTATCCGGACTGATACTACTCTCGGCCTGCACGGGTAATTTCGAAGAGATGAATACGAGTCCTTCCGGCGTGACCGACGAGGATTTGACACAAGACAATAATATCGTCGGGATGCACTTCCCGAGCATGCAGAAGTCCATCTATTACAATCCTAACGGCTTCGGTTATGATTTCCAAACAAACCAGAATCTGAATGCCGATATTTGGTCGGGATATATGGCGACGCCTTCCAATTTCAAGAACGGTATCAATAACATGTCGTATTTCTTAAATAACGACTGGAACGACGCATGTTGGAGCTATGCATACAGTAGTATTATGGTCAACCAACTAAAAGTGAAGAACAAATGCGAAACACTGGGCGCCGAGACGTATGCTCACTTCAATGCCATCAATACGATTATTCGCGTCATAGCTATGTCGAGAGTCTGCGACGAATACGGTCCCATCATCTATTCGCGCTACGGCGAAACGATGACGGGCGGAGCCTATGACTCGGCACAAAATGCGTATAAGCTGTTCTTTGCCGAACTGACGGAGGCCGTGAATACGTTGAACGGTTTTTTGGGTAAAGAATACGCCTCATTTACTAAGTTCGACCTTGCTTATGGCGGTGATCTCAGCAAGTGGATGCGTTTTGCCAATTCAGTGCGCCTGCGTCTGGCTATGCGTGTAGTAAAATATGACGCCGCATGGGCAAAGAGCGAAGCCGAAGCAGCTATCGCTGCGCCGCAGGGCGTCATGAAAGCCGGAGATAGTTTCCTCGTAAGCGGATACGGATGGCGTCATCCCTTGTATGTATGTTCTATCTCGTATAACGACATCTTTATCAGTGCCAACGTACAATCCATCTTGGGGGGTTACGAAGACCCACGCTTGCCGCTTTTCGGTTTGGCGAAGACAGCCGACGGCGTGATAGGCGTACGCACCGGAATGCCTGATTTGGATGTATATGCCGACAAATACAAAGCGATAATCTCGCAGATTAACGTTGCAGACGGACAGCCCGGTCTTATTTTCTCGTCCGCAGAAAGTTTCTTCCTGTTGTCTGAGGCCGCTTTGCGCGGTTGGAATACGGGAGGTGGTACCGCTAAGGAATTTTACGAAGCCGGTATCAGTGCTTCTTTCTCGCAGTGGGGACTTTCCATCGGCGATTACCTCAATAACACGAATAAACCGGCGGCTTGGATAGACCCGCTTCGTCCCGAATTCAATTCTCCGGCCATGAGCGGCGTGTCTCCTAAGTGGGACGAGGCGCAGAGTGACGAAGAACGTCTGGAAAAGATTATTACCCAGAAATGGATTGCGGGATTCCCCGAAGGTCGGAATGCGTGGGCTGAATGGCGTCGCACAGGCTATCCCAAGCAATTCCCTATCTTAGTGAACAATAGTCAAAACAATGAGATTCCTACGGATTTAGGCGTGCGCCGTCTGACCTATACCAACCGTGAGAAGAGCCAGAATCCGGAAGGATATGCGGAAGCGGTGAAGCTCTTGGGCGGAGCCGATTCCGGTGCGACACGATTGTTCTGGGATATAGATAAACCGAATTTGTAATATGAGAAGAATTATAGGATTAACGAGCTTGCTCCTCTGCGTATGCGGGGGAGCAATCGCTCAAATTGATGAAAAGCTGAAAGAAGACATCCGTAACACGGGTTACGTGCATGCGCCGCTTCCATTGGACTATACGAAATCGTTTGAACGCTTCGGCTTGACGAAAACCGTCCTTCATTCGGACATGTTGTGCGATATGGAAAGCATGGACAAATGGTCGCACAAAGGCGTGGGCGGTATCCGCCAAACGGATGAGCGTAGCCAATCGGGGAAACATAGCTTGAGAATCGTAGCACCAACTACCGTCGATGATTTCCTTGGCTGGGGACTGGGCTTTGCCACGTCTATGGCTACCTTTGATGTAGGCGGGGAGAACTGGGAGAAGTACAACCGGATTAAACTTTACGTATATCCTGATTGTGAAGGCGCCCGCAGTATCTATTTGAACCTCTACGTGGAGAATGACGGCAAGATTAAAGTGCCCGACAAGTACGGACGGGAAGGCTATCACGAGATGAATTTGATTAACGGCCAGTGGAACGAATGTTTTGTCGAGATGAGCGAGTTGGCGCGCGACAAGGTCACGAAACTTTCTTTTGCCATTGAAGTGTTCGGTAAGGAACGTACGATGGGCGATTCGTTGAAGTTTGACATTGACGCCGTAGAGCTGCAAACGATTGAGGGAGCCGAAGTGGTTTCCGGCTGGCAGCCTGCCGCCAATCGCATTATCTTTTCTACTTCCGGATACCGATCCGAGAGCGAGAAAACCGCTATCGTGCGCGTCAATCGCCACAATGGAAAATTCCAACTAATCAATGATGCTACCTCTCAGGCAGTATATGAAGGAGATATAGTACAAAAGCAAACACAGATAGGCTCGTTTGAGACGATAGACTTTACTTCGTACAAAACATCCGGACAATATAAACTTCGCGTAGGAGACGTCACCACGTTGCCGTTCTATATTCACGACGACTTATGGGACAATTCGGCGTGGCGGGTGCTTAACTATATGTTCGTAGAGCGTTGCGGCTATCCCGTACCGAACAAGCATGGCGAGTGCCACACGGATATCCACGGCGAATACAACGGACATATTATGACGGTCAACGGTGGCTGGCACGATGCGGCAGATATGTCGCAACAAACGTTGCAAACCGGTGAAATCGCTCTTTCGATGTTGGAACTGGCCAATCGTGCCAAAGAAAAGAATAACAAACAACTTCATCTACGTCTGCTCGAAGAAGCACAATGGGGCTTGGACTATGTGTTGAAAACGCGCTTCGGAGACGGCTATCGCGTGCAGGCATGGGGTACGAACCTTTGGACGGACGGCTTTATCGGCACGAAAGATGATACCGGCCGCCGCAGAGCACGTATCCATAATCGCGCATTCGAGAACTTTGTTTTCGCCGGAATCGAGGCGTATGCTTCCATGAGTATCGACAGTGATCCGATGTTGAAAGAACATTTGCGTAAGGTGGCCGAAGAAGATTTCGCTTTCGCCATCAAGCGTTTCGATGAGATGGGTTACGCCGAACTGGCAGCCGGCGGCGGAGGCGGAGACCATGCGGCTATGGCTTCGCAAAGTCAGTATATGGCCAACGTATCGTGGGCGGCAAGTTTGTTATACCGCTTGACGGGAAAAGCCTACTATGCCGAGAAAGCAGCGGAAGCTATCCGCTACACCTTACAATGTCAGCGAACGGAACCAGTGGGTGAGAAAAATAAATTACGCGGTTTCTTCTACCGAGATCTTACGAAGAAATCCATCGTACATTATAACCACCAATCGCGTGACCACTACTTTATGTGGGCATTGACGCTTCTGTGCGAAACGCAACCCGAGCATAAGGACTATGCCAACTGGAAAAAGGCGATCAGCCTGTATGGCGATTACCTGAAAGGCATTATGCAGTATGTAGAGCCTTACGGTATGGTTCCCAGTGGCGTATATCACGTGGCGGAAGTCAAGGACTCGGCCAATTTCTACATCGCACAAGTGGGTATTCGTAGCGGTGCGGACGCCGACTATAAGGAACAATTGGAAAACGGTTTCCGTCTGGACAAAGAACACTATTTGCGCGTATTCCCGGTGTGGTTCTCTTTCAAGGGAAATGCGGCGGTACATTTGTCTACGGGTAAGGCAGCTGCCCTTTGCGGGAAGTTCTTGCACGATCCGGCTTTGACGAATATCGCCGAACAACAGTTGTTCTGGATCGTAGGTAAGAACCCGTTCGGACAATCGCTGATCTGGGGCGAAGGCAGTAACTATGCGCAGCTATATACGGCTCTCCCGGGAGAGACCGTCGGCGAAATACCCGTGGGTATGCAGTCGCGATTCAATGAAGATACGCCCTACTGGCCACAATTCAACACCGCGACCTACAAAGAGGTGTGGGGTTCGTCGGCTGCCAAGTGGCTCTCACTTATTGCGGAGTTTTAGCGTATGGCACCGGCAAACTACAACGTACGCAACGTCGCGATAGATATACTTCGGGCATTGACGATGTTTGTGATGATATTCGTCAATGACTTCTGGAAGATACACGATGTACCCCATTGGTTGGAGCATGCAAAATACGGGGAAGATTTTATGGGTTTGGCCGACGTGGTGTTTCCCTGCTTCCTTTTTGTGGTAGGCATGTCGATTCCCTTTGCAATCGAACGCCGTTACAGCAAAGGTTTCTCGGGTGAGTCGACCATCGCACATATTCTGTCGCGTACGTTTGCGTTGCTTATCATGGGTGCGTTTATTACCAATTCCGAAGCGCGCCTACATCCCGACGTGAGCTATTCCATAGGTATATATTGGATACTAATGGCCATCGGCTTCGTTTGTATTTGGAATCAATACCCTCGTACCGACAATATCGCGAGGAAAAGACTGTACACCGTGCTGAAAGTCGTCGGGGCACTTGTGCTCCTGTACGTGGCCGTCACGTTCCGTAGTCCCAAGGGTGGTGTGTTCGGTCTGAGTGGGGGTATTCTCGGTTCGATCGGATGGACATATCTCGTGTGTGCGCTTCTCTATGTGTACACGCGCGACAGATTGAAATATCTGATCCCTTTATGGATTGCTTTCGTCGTGATATGTATTGTGGGCACCCGCATGCGTACCGAGTGGGGAGGAGAACCTATTCTTTCCCTCCCTCGTCCCAATTTCTACAACGATTTCTTGGGCATTCTTCGCATAGGCAACGGTGCATTGCCCGCATTTACGATGGGCGGCATCATTTTGTCTGTATTGAGCGTCAAGTATGCGCACCTGAAAGTCAGCGGAAAGACTATCTTTGCAGCCGCTACGGTCATCGTGTTCCTGTTGATCGGTTTCGTTCTGCGTCATTACTGGATATTGGCTAAGGTGGGAGCGACACCACCTTGGATATTCTATGTAATAGCCATTGCAGTAGGAACCTATTACGTAATAGATCGTATCGTAGCTGCGGGCAAGGCGCATTGGTTCGACGTGATTAAGCCGGCAGGAACGGCTACGCTGACTACCTACCTGATGCCTTATCTGGCGTATGCGGCAGCGGATATTACCGGCATCGTATTGCCCGATTGGTTTACGCACGGATTTATGGGAATCGTCAATTGTTTGTGCTTTGCGTTCCTGATTATCGGAATTACCTGGCTGCTTGGTCGCATGCACATCAAGTTAAAGATATAGTGTAAATAAGTATAAACAATTTTTAGCGTATGAAATTTATAAAATCTACTCT
>JAISIB010000180.1 GCA_031262265.1 Prevotellaceae bacterium | reverse complement strand
CATGCCTTAATGGAACCGTACGTATCGATTAACTCCCGAGAATAGAAGATATACGAACGAATGGTCGCATCGTCGTACCCTTCATCGCCGGTATTGAGCAGAGACAGATAGTAGGGTGTCACGAAGAACGGCATGCCTTTGCGTTTGGCCTGCGTGAGCAGCAGCAGGGTGTCGGCGGACAGCGAATCACCCAAGAAAGCATTCAGTTCGGACGGACTTTTGATAGCCATCGTCAAATGAAAGCGAGCGATTGACCACCATTCGTTCACTTGCCGAGTTTTTTCTTCGTCCGTCATGCCTTCGGGAAAATAATATCTGGACGAGGGCGTACGATGGCGTTCTATCTTTTTGACCAACAGACCGATGATACGCCGTTTGTTGCGCGTCCTGATTTGCATCACCTCCTCGTCCAGTCCGGTAGCCCAGCGGCTCATTTGCCGTTTGACCCTGTTTCTATCCGGTTTGAGCCGTGATCGGGGATGATAGTACGCGTTAAATTGGTGAAACAAGTCGATAAACAAATCTACGGACGAATCGGCTATGAATAGCCCGTTCAGCCATTGCCACAAGTAAGTCAACGTTTGTATTTGCATGCGTTCGCCGGTAGATAACTCATGGACACCGGTTTGATCGTAGGCTATCAAGGTCTGTAAATGTTTGACGGTCTCCATACAGGAACTTAGCCTCAAACTCTCGGCCAGTCGCTGCTTGAAATCTTCGGCATTCGGACTTGTGCGGGCTAACGAGGTAAGTTCGGGCAGATGCTGCTCATAGAGCGTTTTCCACTGTTTTGTTTCTGTTATTCGAGTATCGGACGTCATTTTGCAAAGTTATAAAAATAGCATGACTATACCAAATAAACCGTTCTTTTGGGGGAATTTAATTTTCCGGCTTGCTACTGAAAATATCTAACGAAGATAATGAAATAACGAACTTTGTAAGTAAAATATCTTGGTTAGATAATCGGCTATTTCAGCCGTTTGGAGAGCAACCGAAAAAATATATTTAAAAAACAGATATAAATATAATAAATCTTAATACCTTTGCTACGAATAATAAGTGAGTAAGTGACATAAGAGCCTTATTAGACATATCAGATACGGTTAACTAAAAAAATAGAACAATGACATTTGTAGACAGACACTTGCCTCGTTTGGGAATGAGCCTCTTTTTAGCGGTATTCAGTATGGCCGCTGCCATTGCTCAGTCCACTGTGAAAGGGAAGGTCGTGGATGCCGAGACCGGCGAATCGCTGATTGGTGCCACCATCCTTATTTCAGGTACTACACAAGGTACCTCCACGGATGCGGAGGGAAACTTTACGTTGGAGAGAGTTCCGGAACAAGCTATGCTTGACTTCCGTTTTATCGGCTACGAAGATTATCATCATCGCTTGCGGCGAAGCGAAAAAGATTTGGGTATCATACGACTCAAACCGAGCGCGACTATGCTGTCCGACGTGATAGTTACGTCTACCATTGCCGTAAGTCGTAAGACGCCGATAGCCGCATCTACCATTGATCCGGTATATATTGAAGATAAGTTGGGAGCACAAGAATTTCCCGAAATATTGAAAGCGACGCCGGGCGTTTACGTAATTAAACAAGGAGGTGGGTTCGGCGACGCCGACGTAACCGTACGCGGTTTTGAATCGCCGAACGTGGCCGTAATGATAAACGGTGTGCCGATGAACGACATGGAGTGGGGCGGTACCTATTGGAGTAATTGGACGGGACTGGCTGATGTGATTCGTTCGGAGCAGGTGCAGCGCGGTATCGGCGCAAGCAAAGTATCCGCGCCGTCGGTGGGTGGATCCATTAATATTATTACGGACGGATTGGAAGCCAAACGAGGCGGAATCGTGTCTTATGCCATGGGTAATGACGGGAGAAATAAAATTCTCTTCAAAGTATCCAGCGGCATCTCCGAGCATGGTTGGGCTTTCACGCTTCTCGGTAGTCGCGAATCGGGTAACGGATACGTTCAGGGAACGGAATATGAAGGTTACAACTATTTTGTGAACATCGCCAAACGTCTGGGAGATAACCATCAACTGTCGCTGACTGCTTTCGGTGCACCGCAATGGCACAACCAACGGAGTAATTACGACGGCTTGACGGTGGCCGGATGGCAACAAGTGAAAAATTATATGAAGGGCGACAGTCCGTATAAATACAATCCCACGTATGGTTTCGGCTTAAACGGGGAACGCAAGACGTCTGCTCGCAATATGTATCATAAACCGCAAATATCACTCAATCATTTGTGGCAAATCACCCCGACGTCGAGCTTGAGCACGGCACTCTATACGTCGATCGGACGAGGCTACGGGTATAGCGGACAAAATACGAGTGCCTATTCCGGAAAATGGTACGGCGCGAGCAACGGCTCGTTGAATATGGACTTCCGCAACCCGGACGGTACGTTCGCCTACGATCAGATTTATACGATGAACACCGAAAGTGATCACGGGTCGGAGATGGTGATGTCTACGTCTAAGAATTATCATAACTGGTACGGACTGCTTTCCACGTATGAGAATCAACTGAATCCGAATTGGAATGTGCTTGCCGGCGTGGACTTCCGTTATTATAAAGGCGTACATACCAATGAAATTATCGACCTTTACGGAGGCGATTACTACATTGATCGTTATCGCCGCAACGTAAGCGCATCCGATTATGCCGGTGCGGGAACTGACGCTTTCAACTATAAAAAACTACAAGTCGGGGATGTTGTTTACAGAGATTACGACGGATATGCCGTTCAGGAAGGAGCTTTTGCTCAGGCTGAATACACCTATGAAGATTTGGACGCTTTTGTGTCCGGTTCGCTCAACAATACGACATATTGGCGATACGACCGCTTCTATTATTCGGGCGACAAAAGCGAATCGGAAAAGGTTAGCTTCATCGGATGGACGGCAAAAGCCGGAGCAAACTATA
>JAISIB010000163.1 GCA_031262265.1 Prevotellaceae bacterium | reverse complement strand
CCACGCGACGACAGGCTTCGTCCACTTCAAATTCTTCGACTACGCGTACGGGAATTACTTCCGGCGGATATTTTTCGCCGTCCTTACGGACTTCAATAGAGGAGATCATACGCTCGGCCACTCGTATATCTCCCTGCAACGTAGTCGTAAAGCTACATACGAAGCCCATATTCTCCAAGCCTATAATCCACTTGTGCGTAACGTACGTGCCGTCTTCCCAGAACTCCGTGCGGGTGTAAGCGCAAGGCATGTTACCGACCGTTCGCGGTTCAGCAAGCGAACTTTTCAACTCACCGGTGACAAAGACATGCCCGAAATCGGGAATGTTCTCCTCTTTTAATGCCGAGATGCGGAAGTTTCCCGTCCACTTGTCGGGATTATAAAACAAGAAGGTATCGGCTTCGTCCTCAAATTCGTGCCAGTCGTGCGGATATTGCAAGGAAAACCAAGCATGCGGCGAGATAAATTTCTTCTGATCCATAGCTGAAAATTTAGCAGATACAAAATTACGCGATTATTCCTGTTTCACCAAACAATCAGCGGAAAAGCCGTCCGATTATCATCGGTTGTGCGCAGATTAACAAAGCATCTGCGCAAATTATCAAGGTTTCTTCTCGGATTATCTGACGGAGAAAAAATACGATCTCTCCTTGTTCTTTAAAATTTGTTTGTACATTTGCAGGGATATTAACCAAATTCATAAACGGAATACGTATGAAGAAAAACAAATTCTCTTTGGTAGTGGCATGCCTAATGGGCGGAAGCATACTACTAAGTTCGTGCATTGGTTCTTTTGCACTGACAAACAAAGTATTGGACTGGAATAAGAGTGTCGGCGACAAGTTTGTGAACGAATTGATCTTTATCGCTTGTCACATCGTACCGGTGTATGAGATTACCGTACTGGCAGATGTGCTTGTGCTCAATTCTATTGAGTTTTGGACAGACGAAAATCCGATCGCAGCCAGTGAAGTAGGCACAGAAAAAACGATGAAAGGCGAAAACGGCGACTATCTGGTGCGCACCAACGAGGACGGATACACGATCAGCAAGGATGATATGCAGATGGATCTGTCGTATGATAAAACTTCGCGTACATGGAGTGCCGAGAACAACGGTCAGACGACCAAACTCGTTACGATTACCGACGACGGCACGGCTATGTTGTGGTAAGACAAACACGTATTTTAGCAAAAGAGCGTCGCGCATGCGACGCTCTTTTTATTTTTTCATCCCCAACTCTTCTATGAGGAAGCGCGGCGTATATCCTTTGTCGCTTTGCGCCACTTGTTCGGGCGTTCCCGCGCTCAAAATTTCACCGCCGCCGCGTCCGCCTTCCGGTCCCATGTCAATAATATAATCGGCCACCTTTATTACGTCCATATTATGCTCTATGATGATCACCGTGTTACCTCGTTCTACCAATTTGTTTATGACTCCGAGCAATATGCGAATATCTTCGAAATGCAAGCCGGTCGTTGGTTCGTCCAAGATATAGAGCGTCTTTCCGGTATCTTTCTTGGAAAGTTCGGTAGCCAGCTTCACGCGTTGACTTTCGCCGCCGGATAGAGTGGTCGACGGCTGTCCGAGTTTAATATATCCTAATCCTACCTCCTGCAAGACCTTTATTTTCCCAAGTATCTGGGGCACATTCTCGAAAAACTCAACGGCTTGGTTGATAGTCATGTCCAATACGTCGGCAATGGACTTTCCCTTGAATCTGACTTCAAGCGTTTCTCGATTATATCGCTTGCCGTGACACACTTCACAAGGCACGTACACGTCGGGCAAGAAGTTCATTTCGATAGTCTTGTATCCATTGCCCGAACATGTCTCGCATCGTCCACCCTTCACGTTGAAAGAGAAACGACCCGGCTTATATCCGCGTATCTTCGCTTCGGGTAGTTCGACGAACAAGTTACGAATGTCCGTGAAGATACCCGTATATGTAGCGGGATTAGAACGCGGCGTTCGCCCGAGCGGTGCTTGGTCTACGTCTACGACTTTGTCAATGTACTCTACGCCTTCGATATTGTCATACGCAAGCGGGTCTTGCAGCGAGCGATAGAAACGTTTGGAAAGAATCGGGTGAAGCGTTTCGTTAATCAGCGTAGACTTCCCGCTACCGGACACGCCGGTCACGCAGATGAGCATGCCTAACGGAAATTCCACGTTGACGCTTTTCAGATTGTTGCCGCGCGCTCCGAATAGCTTAATGGTATGCCCGTTGCCGGTGCGACGTTTGGTCGGAATCTCAATACTTTTTTTCCCGTTCAGGTAGCGGGTGGTTAGCGTGTCCGTTAGTAACATATCCTTCGGCGTTCCGGCAAATACGACTTCGCCTCCCAGCCTTCCGGCCTTCGGTCCCATATCTATCACATAGTCGGCGTTGAGCATCATGTCCTTATCGTGCTCTACGACGACGACCGAATTGCCGATATCGCGCAGAGCTTTCAAGGCATTTATCAGGCGTAAGTTATCACGCTGGTGCAAGCCGATACTCGGCTCGTCCAGAATATAAAGGACATTTACCAATTGTGAGCCTATCTGCGTCGCTAATCGGATACGCTGGCTCTCGCCGCCCGACAAGCCAACCGAACTTCTACTCAGCGATAGATAATCTAACCCCACATCCAACAGAAAATGCAAGCGCGTACGAATTTCTTTGAGTATCTCGGCGGCTATTTTTCGTTGCTTATCGGATAGAAAAATTTCTACGTGCTGCAACCACTCGTACAACTCGGTAATATCCATACAAGATAGTTCGTAGATATTTTTGTCATATATCCGGTAGGAAAGTGCCTCTTTGTTGAGACGCGCGCCTCCGCACTCGGGACAAACGGTCGTATGGGAAAATTGTTCCGCCCACCGTTGTGCGATAGCCGAACTTTCCCGTTCGCGTATCAACTGGATATATTTGATTACACCCTCGAACGTCGTATAATAATCAATGGATGCGCCGGTCATACTTGCTTTCAATCTTAACCGTTCGTCGCTGCCGTAGAAAATCTCATCAATGACTTCGTCGGACAAATCCTTAATCGGCGTGCGCAAGGTCGCTTCATATCGGGACAATAAGGTTTCTATTTGCCAAAAGATCACGGTGTTTTTATACTTTCCCAATGGGGCGATACCACCATCATAGATAGAAACCAAACGATTGGGGATTATTTTGTCCAGATCCATGCAGTTGATGACTCCCAGCCCCTTGCATTTCGGACATGCGCCTTGCGGCGAGTTAAACGAAAAGTTGTGCGGTGCGGCTTCCTTATAGGAAAGTCCCGATACGGGGGACATTAGTCGCTTGCTGTAATGATGTATTTCGTTTTTCTCAACGTCAAAAATCATCAACAAACCGTCTCCCGTATGCAATGCATCGGCAATTGTTTTTTTGAGACGCGCCTCGTCTTTATAACTTACGAGCAACTTGTCGATAACGACTTCGACGTCGTGATTCTTGTATCGATCCAGTTTCATACCCGGCCGGATTTCTTGCAGAACACCGTCTACGCGTACGTTGAGAAAGCCTTTTTTGCGAATACTTTCAAAGAGTTCTTTGTAGTGTCCCTTACGGGCGCGTACGACCGGAGCCAATACATAGGTTTTGCGCCCATCATACGTGTGGAGTATCAGTTCCAAGAGTTGCTCTTCGGTATATTTGATCATCTTCTCGCCCGTTACGTAATCATACGCCTCGCCGGCGCGCGCATAGAGCAGGCGCAAATAATCATATATTTCGGTCGTAGTGCCGACGGTAGAACGCGGGTTGTGATTAGTCGTTTTCTGCTCTATGGAAATTACGGGGCTGAGTCCCGTAATCTGATCGACGTCGGGACGTTCCAGATTGCCGAGAAAATTACGTGCGTAAGCCGAGAAAGTTTCAATGTATCGGCGTTGCCCTTCGGCAAAGATCGTATCGAATGCCAATGAAGATTTTCCACTACCGCTGAGGCCGGTGATCACTGTCAGGGTGTTGCGTGGAATGGTGACGTCGATATCTTTTAAGTTATGGACACGCGCGCCATATACCTGTATGCTTTCTATTTCTTGCATGAGCTTTCCGAATGAACGCGCAAAGGTACGGCTTTTTTCTCTATGAGAAAAATTACTTTCAAAGGGAGATAATTTATTTTCAAGGCCGGATAACAGAATATCCAAGCCGGATAATCTACGAACTTCTTCGGGTGTCGTAGCTATGTCGTTCCAAGAACCAGCAGAGCAGGATGAGCGCACTATAACAGAGGCATACGCCTGTCATAGTGAACGGGACTTCATCGATAGATGCGTAAGGAAGTCGCTCAATGCCGCGCACAATCCAAAGCAGCGACGCCAACAATCCTTTTACCAACCAAGCGACGCCCGTACAGAGAAATGCTATCGGCGAAGTCGCCAACAAAACGACAGCGGCATAGACCGTCAGCGCGACGAGCGGGACGACCAATACATTAGTCACAAGGAAATGTGTGGAGAAACGACCGAAATAGAAAAGAATCAAAGGCGTAACGCCTATTTGCGCAGCGACGGATACGGTACAGATACTCCATACATAGCGGATGATCGGTCGTTTGGGCAACCACAGCCTACCTAAGCGCGGTTGCAAAAACAGAATGGCAGAGACGGCAGTGAACGAAAGTTGGAAGCCAACGTCGAATAACCATAACGGACGAAACGCGAGCATCCCGAGAGCGGCGACGCATAACGTATTAAAGGCAATAGTACGGCCGCTGACTAACCGCGAGAGAGCCAATAGGGAGAACATCAACGCAGCCCTTACAACCGACGGAGATAAACCGGTGATAAAAGCAAAGATCCAGAGCAGCAGGAGCGAAACAAGGGTTTGTAGAATTAGCGAAAAGCGCGAACCGGAAGAGACGCCGCCGAATAATAAGAGTATGAGGCCGTAAATCAAACCAACGTGCATACCTGAGACAGCCAAGACATGGCTTACGCCCGAGACGGAGAACGATTCGCGCACATCGGGGCTAAGATCTGTCTTGTAGCCTACCGTCAGTGCGGATAGCAAGGCGCGTTCATCGTCGTTGAAAGGTAGTCGGCGATAGAGTGCAAGGATACGTTCGCGCGCATCGAAGGCCGTCTGTTGCCAATTGCTTTGCGTGCGATACGATTCGATGAGCCAGCGTCCACGCGGAACGAATCCGGTACCGCTGATTCCTTGCCGATGCAGATAGCGAGCGTAGTCGAATGCGTCGGTGCTGTCAATATCTGTCGGAGGTGTGATGACGGCGCGAAAACTTAACTCGTCGCCACGACGAACGGTAGCGGAAAGGGAATCTTTCGGGAGGTAAAGCAGCACGGTACGGTCACCTATTTGACTGCGACACCGGATTGTTTTCGGTCGCTCGGAGGGTGCGTCCACTACCCACGCGCGATAGATTTCCGCATCTGATTTCCACGAGACGCGCGTGCGTTCGAGTCGCAGTACCGACAAGGCCGCTCCACCGAGTAGGAAGCAGCTGAAAATAGCGACGCCTACGGTGACGGAACGATTCTTTCCAAAAATGTAAACGAACACACATAGAAAGACGGCCAACAGAGACGAGGCAATCAATAAAGGTATAAGCGGAAGATGAGAGGCATGAAAAAAGAGCGCATCGCCGCCGGCGATACCTACTGCGAAAGCAAGTAAAGGACGCAGGGCGGGAAACTGATGCAGCCGGTTGGTTCGAGACACCGTGGCGTAGACAGGTTGAGAATTATAAGGCCTTGAAACGATGAATCATGTCGATAGGATCCGGACTATGGAAGATCGCACTACCGGAAACCAATACGTCGGCACCTGCTCGGCGCAACTCGGCACCGGTCACCAGATTGATACCACCGTCAACCTCTATAAGCGTTTTTGCTCCGCTTTCTGTGATAAGTTTGCGCAGTTGTCGTACTTTCGCCGTCGTATGTTCTATAAACGGTTGACCGCCAAAACCCGGGTTTACACTCATCAGCAACACCATATCTACGTCGTTAATCACCTCCGTAAGGAGCTCGACGGGCGTAGCGGGGTTCAACGTGACGGCAGGACGTATGCCGGCTTCACGAATGGATTGCAACGTACGATGCAGGTGGCGGCAAGCTTCGAGATGCACGTTCATAAACATGGCACCCAAGTCTTTTACGCGGGGCAAGAACTTCTCCGGCTCAACTACCATCAGGTGTACGTCCAAAGGTTTGGTAGTTATTTTGGCGATGGCTTCCATGACCGGAAAACCAAAGGAAAGATTGGGGACAAATACGCCATCCATGACATCCAGATGAATCCAATCGGCTTCACTACGGTTGATGGTTTCTATTTCGTCTGCCAAATGTCCGAAATCGGCGGCAAGTACGGAAGGCGCAATCATTGTTTGCATAAACAGGTCTATGTGTTAGTGTTTTAATCTAATTTGCCGCAAAGGTAATTCTTTTCCAAAGAATACTTACCTTTGTCGACAATAAACATATAAACAAGCATATACAACACTCACCATATAAAAACTTATTTTATGAAGTACTTTCCTCCTTCCGAACTGATCATCAATGAAGATGGTTCGGTATTTCACTTACACGTGAAGCCCGAATGGTTGGCCGATAGAGTGATTTTGGTAGGCGACCCGGGGCGCGTTTTAATGGTTGCCTCACATTTTACGAATATTGAGTGCAATGTGTCGAGTAGAGAGTTCCATACGTGTACCGGCACTTATCAAGGCAAGCGTATCACCGTCGTTTCTACCGGTATCGGATGCGACAATATAGATATTGTCATGAACGAATTGGATGCGCTGGCGAATATTGACTTTAACACCCGCGAAGAGAAAAAGGAGCTACGCTCTCTGCGACTCGTGCGTATCGGAACGTGCGGCGGATTGCAACCGAACACACCGGTAGGTACCTTTATATGCTCGCGAATTTCGATCGGATTCGACGGACTCCTCAACTTCTATGCCGGACGTAACGAAGTTTGTGATCTTTCCTTTGAGCATGCTTTCCTTAACTATATGGATTGGAAAGGCAATCAATGCGCTCCCGCTCCGTATGTTATACACGCCGATCAAGAACTGTCGGAACAGATTATGGGAACTGACATGGTAAGCGGCATAACTATCGCATGTGGTGGATTCTTCGGACCGCAAGGTCGCAAGTTGCGTTTACCATTGGCCGATCCCGAACAGAATACGAAAATCGAGGCCTTCGAGTACGAAGGACAACGCATTACCAATTTTGAAATGGAGAGTTCGGCATTGGCAGGACTAAGCCACTTAATGGGACACCGAGCGACTACCGTTTGCATGGTTATAGCCAATCGTTTGGCGAAAGAAGCCGATACCGGCTACAAGAACACCATCGATCAACTAATCAAAACGGTACTTGACCGTATTTAAGCTATTTCGTATATGATGAACGGTTTCTCGGACGATACGATTTGCGCGATTGCTACGGCGCAAGGCGGAGCGATCGGTTTGGTACGTGTGTCAGGCGACAAAGCCATTGAGTTTGCCGATAAACTCTTTGTGCCGATCAAACAAAACGGGTCACTCTGCGAACGACCCTCGTATTCGCTGACGTTCGGGCATATAGTAGATGGCGGCGAAACGGTAGATGATGTGCTGGTCTCGGTTTTTCGCGCCCCTCATTCCTATACCGGTGAAAATTCCGTCGAAATTAGTTGCCATGCCTCACCTTATATTTTGCAGCGAGTGATGCAATTATTGATTCGCGCGGGATGCCGCAGCGCATCGCCCGGTGAGTTCACGCAACGCGCGTTCCTGAACGGCAAAATGGATTTGAGTCAAGCGGAAGCCGTTGCCGATCTCATCGCCTCAACATCGGCAGCTACGCACAGACTGGCCATGAATCAGATGCGCGGCGGATTCAGTAAGGAATTGGCCGAGCTTCGTCGTCAATTGTTGGACTTTACGTCGTTGGTAGAGTTGGAGTTGGATTTCAGCGAAGAAGACGTCGAATTTGCCGACCGTGCCCGACTCATGCAATTGGCGACCCGAATAGAAGCCGTAATCGCACGCTTGGCAGACTCATTTAATGTAGGCAATGCCATTAAACAAGGGGTACCGGTTGCTATCGTGGGAGAAACAAACGTGGGCAAATCTACTTTGTTAAACGTGCTACTGAATGAAGAGAAGGCCATCGTCAGCGAAATTCACGGAACGACGCGCGATGTGGTAGAAGATACGGTGAACATCGAAGGCGTGATGTTCCGCTTCATAGATACGGCCGGCATACGCGAAACGACCGATACGATAGAAACGCTGGGTATTGAGCGTACATTCGGAAAGATTGCGCATGCAGATATTATCCTTTGGATGATTGATAGTAAAGAGGCCGCTCCGCAAATTAAACGACTCGCACCGCAAATCATCTCTCGGACTAAGGACAAACAGCTTATTCTCATCTTCAACAAGGCTGATTTGCTAATCCCGCCGACGATGGAAATCACCGAACAATATCCTCATATATTTCTATCGGCGAAGCAACGTACGCACATAGACGAGTTGAAACGAATGCTTGTCGAAGCGGCTCGTTTACCGGAAGTAACGCAAAACGATGTGATTGTCACCAATGTTCGCCATTACGAAGCCTTGTCGCGTGCGCTCGAAGCCATACGCCGTGTGCGGGAAGGATTGGAAACGGGTATCTCCGGCGATTTGCTGGCGCAAGACATCCGCGAATGTATTTTTCACTTGTCGGAAATCGTCGGAGAAGTCACTACCGACCAAGTCCTACACCATATTTTTGAGAAGTTTTGCATCGGGAAGTAGGTTTCAGGCAGTGGGCTGCGTATACTCGTTATATGTCCTATTTTGGAACTTACACTCAATAACTCTGCCGATAGCTCATAGTATGACATATATTTTCAGTAAGTGAATACGCCGCAAAGCACGGCATCTTGAACTACGCCAAGTCATCACCGACTACCATACTCATATCATAAACCTTTTCAGCTCCTATTTCCTCAACAAAGCGGTTATCATGTGAGATAACCAGCACGCCGCCTTTGTACTGTCGGATGGTTTGCGTCAGGATTTGCATATTGGCAATATCAAGATTGTTTGTCGGCTCATCCAGCACGATAAGGTCGGGCGTACTGTTGCTTATCATCAGGCAGCAAAGGTAAAGACGCATCTTTTCCCCTCCGCTCAAGCTGTGGCAAGTTTTCCCCCAAGTATCGGCGGAGAACAGGAAACGGTTCAAGCGAAGTTTTACTTCATGTTCCGGCAAATGCTGCGTGTTGTATTGCTCCGCCAATTCCTCTATGGTGCAACCGACATCCA
>JAISIB010000072.1 GCA_031262265.1 Prevotellaceae bacterium | reverse complement strand
CGGTTTGATATTTTCACCCAAACGCTTGGTAATCTCGGCGAAAGAGCCTACTTTTGCCCTCCGTAAGTGCGAGAAGTTGCGCTTGTCTTTGATAATCAGGATGCCCGAATGGTGGAATGGTAGACACGAAGGACTTAAAATCCTTTGGCCATTGCGGCTGTGCGGGTTCGAGTCCCGCTTCGGGTACGAAGAGTTTCTTTGAAAGCCTTGTAGATGTATCCCATTTACAAGGCTTTAATGTTTTGGCTTTTGAGACTAATAACTAAAAACACCGGTTATGAAACCCCAGCCGTTCGCCCGCGTCATGTTGATATGTTTATGCGGGCTATTGACAAGCACTGTCGCGATTGCTCAAGTCGATACGCTAAGTAGCTATACGACTTTGCAGGGGACAGTGCGTGACGGTGAAACCCGTCGCCCGTTGGACTATGTCAACGTGGTGGTATTGGGAACGAGCATCGGAACGGTGACGAATGTTGATGGCGGCTTTATATTGCAGGTAGCCGACAGTATTCCGTCGCGCCGCTTAGAAATTTCTCATCTGGGCTACCGTAGTCAGATTATCCCATTCGACAGTACGGACGTATCGGGGGCGGTCATCTCGCTGCAACCGCGCAGCAATACCTTACCTGAGGTGGTTGTTCGCGCCACAGACCCGCTTCGTTTGGTACGGAATGCCGTGGCAAAGATTACGACCAACTATCCGAACACGCACAACATGCTGACGGCTTTTTATCGGGAGACCGTGAGAAAGCGTCGCACGTATATTGATGTGACGGAAGCCAGTATTCAAATTTACAAAACTCCGTATGATGAGGGCATAGCCGGCGATCGTGTGGCCATCTATAAGGGGCGTCGATTAGTCAGTCCCAAAGTGAGCGATACGTTGGCGGTAAAGTTGCAAGGCGGGCCGATGCTTTCGGTATTTGTCGATGTTGTGAAAAATCCGGATGTACTTTTTTCGGAGGAGGCACTGGCTGATTATAAGTTCTCTATGTCGGATCCGGTGATGTTGGACGATCGTCCGCATTACGTGGTCAATGTGGAGCCGTCGCGGGTGCAACCTTATCCGTTGTACTACGGGCAATTGTTTATCGATGAGGCTACGCTGGCTTTTACGCAGGTCGAATTGCATTTTAGTATGAAGGATCGTAATAAAATCACTGCCGCCATTTTACAAAGAAAGCCGTTTAGCTTACGTTTTCGCCCCACCGAAATGACATGGTTAATTACATATCGAACGGAGAACGGCGTCAGTTATCTGAACTACGTCCGCAATGAAATCAGATTCAACTGTGATTGGAAGCGGCGACTATTTGCGACCAACTATGCAGTGGTATCCGAGATGGTCGTCACGGATAAGCAGCTTCGGAACGTCGAACCGATTTCTTGGCGGAACGCGTTTCGCGAGCGGAGTATTTTGACGGATAAAGTCAGTGATTTCTACGATGAGAACTTCTGGGAAGGATATAATATTATCGCTCCGACAGAGTCGTTGCTATCGGCTGTGAATAAATTGAAGAAGAAATATAAATAAAATATCCCCGACGGCGGGTCGGGGATACGATAGTTTTGTTGTGGTAGGTAAAGTTGGGTGATATTCTTGTTAGCGCGAGGCGCCCTTTCAGGCTTATTAATGGACATTCAGCTCCGTTCCGATTGCTCCGAATGCCACCAAACAACTTTGTGCAATTACCACTTTCAACAATTAAGGTTGGGGGAAAAGCCTCAAACGCCCGAAGACGTTTATTTGCTTTCGTTGTATAGATATAACAAATAAATGGTCGAAAATGTTCGCGAAAAAGCGAAAAAAAGTTGAAGTTTTAACAGAAAAGTAATTTCTGAATGCGTGTAAAGGACTAAAAAGTCTGATTTCGCGGAACAAATTGGCCACTTCGGGCGTTTTTTATGTAGATATAAATATTAAACCATAATAGATAGAACTTATGAAGAGAGTAATGCTACTTTTGGGAATGATCGGGCTGCTTGTCGGCGCACAGACATTATCGGCGAAAGACGATCCCAATACGATGAGTGACAAGGAACTTAGGGCGCAAGCTCGTTTTCTGGCCGACAAAATAGCTTATGAAGTAGATATGGACAAAGAAGCGTTGGCCGCAACTTTTGAAATTAACTATGATTTTTTGAAAAGCGTGTATGCTATTGCTGATAAGCTCGTGACAAAGGATCCCGACGCCGTCACGCAGTACTATTTGTTACTTGATCAGCGCAACGGCGACTTAGTCTGGCTCATGGAAAGTAACGATTACGTGAAATATCTCGGTAACTTGTCCCTCTATCGTCCTTTCCAATTGAAAGACGGACAGTTGACTCTGCGTATAGCCGACCGTTATCCGTCAAATAAAAACTTCAAAGGCAAACCGAAGCGTATGAGTAAATATAAAGGCGAGCATGCGCGTAGCGAGCAGCCGAACAACGAAAGTTACTACAAAGGAAAGTTTCGTCATACGTTCTATGGCGGTCAGCCGCGCCTGCTGAATGCTCGCAATCGGGCGAAACTTGCGCAGGCGAAGCGTGATGATTTCAGCATGCGATGACCGAAAGATGTAATTTACGAACTATTTAGCAGAAAGAACATGACAGATGCGTGTATTGTGAGTATCAAAGGAAGAGAAATCCTTGACTCAAGAGGAAACCCCACCGTAGAAGTGGAAGTTTCTTTGGAATGTGGCGTGATTGGCCGAGCTTCCGTGCCGTCGGGAGCCTCTACCGGCGAAAACGAAGCACTTGAATTGCGTGACGGAGATAAGAAGCGTTACGGAGGAAAGGGCGTGTTAAAGGCAGTAAATAATATCAATACGATCATTGCGCCTGCGCTGCTTGGAAAATCTGCCATTGATCAGCGTGCGATTGACCATGCTATGTTGGCTTTGGACGGAACAAAGACTAAATCGAAACTGGGTGCGAATGCGATCTTAGGTGTATCGTTAGCCGTTGCTAAGGCGGCAGCCGAATATCTGGATTTACCGTTGTACCGATATATAGGCGGCACGAATACTTACGTGTTGCCTATTCCGATGATGAACATCATAAACGGCGGTTCGCATAGTGATGCGCCGATCGCGTTTCAGGAATTTATGATTCGCCCCATTGGTGCTTCCTCTTTCAGGGAAGGCCTCCGTATGGGAGCCGAAGTTTTTCATGCGTTGAAGAAGGTTTTGCATGACCGCGGGCTAAGTACGGCGGTAGGCGATGAGGGAGGATTCGCTCCGACGCTTGACGGTACGGAAGATGCGCTTAGTTCGATTCTGAAAGCCGTTCAGGCGGCCGGTTATGTACCCGGTAAAGATATTACGATAGGCTTGGATTGTGCGGCGTCCGAATTCTACGCCGACGGCGTCTATGACTACACGAAATTTGAAGGTGCCAAAGGGAAAAAGCGTACGGCCGAAGAGCAAATAAACTATTTGACGCACTTGGTAGATGCTTATCCGATAGACTCCATTGAGGATGGTATGAGTGAAAACGACTGGGATGGCTGGCGTAAGCTAACCGAACGCTTAGGTAGCCGCTGTCAACTGGTCGGCGACGACTTGTTTGTGACCAACGTGGAGTTTCTTTCGCGCGGTATCAAAGAGAGTTGTGCCAATTCGATTCTGATTAAAGTCAACCAAATAGGTACGTTGACAGAAACACTTGATGCTATCGAAATGGCACATAGGCACGGCTACACCACCGTTACCTCGCATCGCTCGGGCGAAACGGAAGATGCTACCATAGCCGACATTGCCGTAGCTACTAACAGCGGTCAAATAAAAACCGGCTCGTTGAGTCGCAGTGATCGTATGGCGAAGTATAATCAATTGCTTCGTATTGAGGAACAGTTGGGAGCGCAAGCGGTATATGGCTACAAAAGATTGAAGTAAACGATACTCGTATTTGATAATATGCAGGCAAGCCTCACCCAAAAGGTGGGGCTTGCTTGTATTTAGCGGGTAAGTTGGTCAAATAGGAAACGAACTTATGGCGATAAGTTACGCGCTAAAACATCTTAGCTACGCGCATAATTCCATCGGCGAGGGCATCGATTTCTTCGGTCGTATTGTAGATGGCAAAAGAAGCGCGCACGGTGCCTTCGATACCGAGACGCTGCATCAATGGTTGGGCGCAGTGGTGTCCGGTGCGTACGGCGATTCCGAGACGGTCAAGCAATGTTCCCAGATCGAACGGATGTATGTCGCCCACCAAGAAAGAG
>JAISIB010000067.1 GCA_031262265.1 Prevotellaceae bacterium | reverse complement strand
CCTTCTACCGGCACGGGAATACCCCAATTGAGGTCGCGACTAACGGCGCGCGGCTGCAAACCCATTTCGAGCCAACTCTTACATTGCCCGTAGACGTTCGGTCGCCATTCTTTGTGGTCTTCTAAAATCCACTTGCGCAACCAAGCCTCATGTCGGTCGAGCGGGAGATACCAATGCTTCGTTTCACGCATCACCGGCTTCGTACCGCTGATCGTACTCTTCGGATTGATCAGTTCCGTCGGAGATAGTGCCGTGCCGCACTTTTCACACTGGTCGCCGTACGCTCCTTCTGCATGGCAGCGAGGACATTCTCCGGTGATGTAACGGTCGGCCAGAAACTGATGGGCTTCTTCGTCATAATATTGTTCGGAGGTTTGTTCAATGAAAGCACCCTTATCATACAAAGTACGGAAGAACTCGGACGCCAATTGGTGATGCGTAGCAGAAGTCGTACGCGAATATATATCGAACGAGATTCCGAAGTCGGCAAATGACTTTTTAATGATCGTATGATACCTGTCTACGATATCTTGCGGTGTCACTCCTTCTTTTTTCGCACGGAGCGTGATCGGAACGCCGTGTTCGTCGGATCCACAGACGAAGATCGTGTCTTTTCCTTGCAGGCGCAAGTAGCGCACATAAATGTCTGCCGGAATATATACGCCTGCCAAATGCCCGATATGTACAGGGCCGTTGGCATAAGGAAGGGCGGCCGTAACGGTTGTTCGTTTGAATTTGTTTTGCATTATAGGGTAAGTTTTGGATTGTTATTTACTTGTTTCGCTGCGCAAAGGTAATTATTTCCTGCGTAGGTTGTCTCTTTCACATAGTCTTTGCGTCGTTACAAAATATAAAGCGAAAAATCCGTAAAGCCGGAAGTTCTTTGTATTTTTGCCGATAGATAATCCGACAAATGACACTCAAAGAAATATAATATGCGATTCGGAAGATATTGGTGGGTAATATTGTTCGCCGTCTTGACTGTCGACGCGCCTGCACAGACGGTGATATTCTCCTCGTTAACGGAGGTATTGAACGGAGTCGGGGACACGATCGTGCTGCCTCACGAGGTTATCGTACACAGGCGCACGCGTAATCAACAGTTGCTGGCAGGTGGCGCGGATTACAGGCTCATGTCCGAAGCCCGCTCCGTATCGCGGCGCATACAGTCGGCCTATGCCATACAAATAGATACGGCACTCTATGTCAATTGCCGTCGCTTGCGCTACAATCGGATGCGTTTTGGCGGATACTATGCTCCCGCCATTCGCGTAGGCAGTTCCATCTTTTTCAGTGCTATACCGCTCGGCAACGTGGCCGACCGCTTCACGTCGCCGACGCATACGCTGGGCGAATTGGGTAACGCCATCACATCGTCGGCCGTCTTCAACGTGCGTGTTTACTATGAGATACACCGAGAATCCGGCGACAATATTTCGTTCGTGAACCATACGCGTATGCGAACACTCTTGCAACCGCACGGCGACTTGTTCGATAGCTACACGGCGTCCGATCGTGAAGAAGCCGATAGCCTGACGAGTTATCTTTTAGAACTTGCTGTACGGCAATAGCTGGTCGCATCGCTTATTTTCTCGGTATCTTATTGAAAGATATGGCTTTGAAAACAGATTATCAAAGCCGGAAAATTAGCTATCAAATCCGGATCAGAGGATACGTCCGTCCACCATTTGAATGGTACGGTCGGTGAGCCGCGCCAAGTGTTCATCGTGTGTGACGATGATAAAGGTTTGTCGAAATTTGTCACGCAAATCGAAGAACAACTGATGCAGTTCTTGTTTGTTGCGACTGTCGAGGCTGCCCGAAGGCTCGTCGGCGAGAATCAACGAAGGTTGATTGACTAACGCGCGAGCAACGGCCACACGCTGCTTCTCCCCGCCCGACAACTCATTCGGCTTGTGCGTGACACGATCGGATAAGCCCATGAAATCCAGCAGTTCACGCGCACGCATATCGGCCTCGCGTTTGGAGACGCCGGCAATGAATGCAGGAATCATGACGTTTTCCAGTGCGGTGAACTCGGGCAGTAGTTGGTGGAACTGAAACACAAAACCGATTCGTCGGTTACGAAAGGCCGACAACGTCCGTTCTTTGAGATGCAACACGTCCGTATCGTCTATTATTACCCGTCCGCTATCCGGACGATCCAGTGTCCCCATGATTTGTAGTAGGGTAGTTTTTCCCGCACCGCTGGGTCCTACGATGCTGACAATCTCCGAATTTTCAATTTGCAGGTCGATACCTTTCAAAACTTGCAGGTTGTCGAAGCGTTTGGTTATGCCGGTGAGCTGTATCATAGTTTGTCGTTGATCAGATGCGTTTGATTACATATTCTGCCAAGTAGCAACCGAAAACGGCGGGCATATAGCTGATAGTACCGTTAGTGGTTTTTTTGTTCGGCTCGTTTTCTGTGAGCATGACGGCTTTCGGGTCGGCTTGTTCGGTGCTGAATACGACAGGCAGCCGGCGTCTGACGCCCATTTTCTGCAAGCGTTTGCGCACGCCCTTGCTCAGTCCGCAATGATAGGTGTCGCGTATGTCGGCAAAACACACTTTCGTAATATCCGTCTTCGCTCCCGCGCCCATACTGGATATGATGGGCAATTTTCGCTGCAAGGCCTGATAGATGAGAAAGCATTTGGGCGAAAGCGTGTCTATGGCGTCGATTACGAAGTTATACGCATCGTTGTCCAACAGTGCCGGAATATTTTCATCTTTCAGGAAGATAGGATATACGGTCAGTAGCAAATCGGGATTGATGTCGCGCAAACGTTCGGCGACTACGTCCGCTTTCGTACGCCCGACGGTGGAATGTAGCGCAGGCAGTTGGCGGTTGATATTGCCGGGTTGAACCGTATCCGCATCTACGATTGTTATTTTACCCACGCCGGCACGGGCGATCATTTCGGTGGCGTATGCTCCCACGCCACCCAGTCCTACGACCAGTACGTGCGCTTGCGCCAATCGTTCGACCTTTTCTGCGCCCAACAACAAACGCGTTCGCTGTTGCCAATCTTCGTTATTTATTGTCATGCGTCTTGTCTTTTTTTATTAAGCGAGCCATCTTTCGTCCGATGCGCTCATAATCGTAGTGAATGGATTGATGTAACGGTTGCCACAAAGTAGGTATGTCTTGCGGATCGCCGTATTGGTCGGGATAAATAACCATGAAGCTACAATGATTGAAATAGTTGGTAATTTGTGTCGGCAGGTTGTCAAAAGATGAATCGTATGAAATGAATCTGCGCCGTGCACTGACGATCACCAGCAGGTCGTCGTAGTGGACATAGTCGCAAAGTATCGGTAAATCATTCCATGCGGAGAGTTCGGCGAACTCGGTTCGGGCGTTACGATAGCGTCCATGAATGAAATGATTCAGTTGGATGATCGTATCGGGGTGTGCAAAGTAGCATACTCGGCAGCCGAGTTGTAGACCCATGCGCGTTATACGTTTCACCCACTTGTAGAACCCCGCTTCATACTCCGCCTTCGGAGGCACGGCTACGATGATTCTTTTCAGCGTGTTGGCCGGTATCATATTCCTGACGATGATGACTTGTTTGTGCATACCTGCGAGCAGATTCTCTGCCAATGAGCCGAAAAAGGTATCTACTAAATTTGCTTTCCAATGCAGACCGATAATTACTTCCGAAGCATTTACTTCTTTGGCCGTATGGATAATGCCCGATGCGATATTCAGATCGAAACGCCGGCGCGTGTCCAAACGAACGTCGGCTGCCGCCGCCACTTTTACCGCCTTCTCCAATGCTTCGTTGCCTGGCGAGACGCCGGATGCGGCACTGTCGTCCACAATACTCAGTGCGATCAACCCTTCTTTGCGTTTCTGCTTTTTCATAAGCAAGGCCATGTTGATCAGTGCATCGATCGTAGCGGGATTGGCTACGGGAATCAGAATATTCTCCACCTCCTTTATCTCCTTTTGCAGTTTGCCTGCTCGTTTGGCTACGGCAATCTTGCGCGCGGCGTGTTCGGTAGCGAGCGAACTAACGACGCACGAAAACAAAATCATGACGATTGACCCGTTGAATACGTCGTTATTTAACAACGGAACGCCGGGAGCTACTTCCAGACGGTTGCCGACCATCACGACCGCCAACGTAGCTGCCGCATGCGCATTGCTTAGTCCGAAGATTAGCCCGCCTTCCGACGGACGCAGGCGCAATGTCTTTTGCGCCACGAACGCGGCCAACCATTTGCCGCCGATGGCTACGACAGTCATCACCGTCGCCACTTTGAGCGTCTCGCTCCCGCCGGTACTCACAAATGCACGTACGTCTATCAGCATGCCTACGCCAATCAGGAAATAAGGAATGAACAAAGCGTTCCCGACAAATTCCAAACGATTCATCAGCGGAGAGACGTTCGGCACTAATTTGTTCAGCATTAACCCGACCAGAAACGCCCCCAACAAGCCGTCGACTCCGGCCACTTCAAGTAATGCGCCGCCCAAGAAGACTAATACCAGAACAAGGATGAATTGCAGAATATTGTCTTCATAGTTGCGAAAGAACCAACGGGCAACGCGTGGAAAGAGATAGATAATGACAAATAAGACTACGGCAAGTTTGACGCCCATCCATATCCAAAAGAGCCAACCGGCTTCGCTATTGAACGAACTGGATACCAAAGCGAGGATAAAAAGGGCGAACGATACGACAAGTGCCGTCGCGCCCACCGCAATGCTGACGCTGCGTTCGCGCGCCAAGCCGTAGCGGCCGATAATAGGATAGGAAACCAGCGTATGCGACCCGTAAATACACACTAACAAGGCGGAAGCCGGAATACCGTAATGCAATAGGGCTGTCGAACTCCACAAACCGATGAGCGCAGGGATAGAAAAGGTGAGAATACCGAAGATGAGTACGTTTAGTCGGTTTTTCTTGAAATTTTCCAAGTCCATTTCCAGACCGGCGAGGAACATGATGTAATAGATCCCCACGCGTCCGAACAATTCAAAGCTGCTGTCGCGCGCCAAGATATTGAAGCCGTGCTCTCCGACTATGATTCCGGCAAACAACAAACCGATGATATGGGGTATTCGTAGTCGGTTGAGCAACAGAGGAGCACACAAAATAATCATGAGTACCAACAAAAATATCCATGTCGGGTCGGTAATCGGAAAATGTATGTCCGGAAGAAGCCAATCCATCGTGCGCGTTGTAATGAGAATGAGACTTGTGTATATCGTTGCAAATGTAGTTGATTTTTCTCGTATGAGGCATCGATTTATTACGGTTTGTAGTAATTTTGCAGCCATTATTTATCATTTTAAAGAAAGAAGTGACCATGAATGTAGCCATTGTTGGTGCAAGCGGAGCGGTAGGGCAAGAATTCTTGCGCGTGCTCGACGAACGAAATTTTCCGGTGGATGAACTTTTCTTATTTGGTTCTCCGCGTAGTGCAGGTACGTGTTATACGTTTCGAGGGAAACAAATTGAAGTCAAACTGTTGCAGCACAACGACGACTTCAAAGGCGTAGATATTGCCTTTACCTCGGCCGGCGCAGGAACTTCCAAAGAATTCGAACAAACGATCACCCGATACGGAGCCGTGATGATTGATAATTCCAGTGCCTTTCGTATGGACACGGACGTACCGCTCGTGGTGCCGGAAGTGAATGCCGCAGACGCCAAACAGCGTCCGAGAGGCGTCATCGCCAACCCGAATTGCACGACCATACAGATGGTTGTCGCATTGAAGGCGATAGAGAATCTTTCGCACATTCGGCGTGTGCACGTCGCCACTTATCAGGCGGCGAGCGGAGCCGGTGCGGCGGCTATGCAGGAATTGTATGAGCAGTACCGACAAGTATTGGCCGATGAGCCGGTCACCGTAGATAAATTTGCCTATCAGTTAGCATTCAATCTCATCCCGCAAGTGGATGTTTTCACGGACAACGGCTATACGAAAGAGGAGATGAAAATGTTTAACGAGACGCGTAAGATCATGCACTCCGATGTAATGGTCAGCGCAACCTGCGTGCGTGTGCCGGCATTACGCGCTCATTCCGAAAGCATTTGGGTGGAAACCGAGCGTCCGGTATCTGTGGAAGAGGCGCGACGTGCCTTTTCATCTGCCGAAGGCGTCGTGTTGATGGATGAACCGGAGACAAAAACATATCCGATGCCGCTCTTTCTCGCAGGTAAGGATCCCGTCTACGTAGGAAGGATTCGTAAGGATTTGGCCAACGAGCATGGGCTGACTTTCTGGGCGGTAAGCGATCAAATTAAGAAGGGTGCTGCCCTGAATGCCGTACAAATAGCGGAGTATTTGGTCAGAGAAGGAGATTTATCGGCCTGAAATGAGGTAAAACCCCGTTGAGGTATTACTTTTGTGGAATGAAACGCAAATGGTGCCTTGTTTTGATAGCATTGGTGGCTTCCGGCATTGTCCGAGCACAGGACGTATCGTCGGGAGCCATGCCCACGGGAAAGTTCGTTTCCTTTGTCGTGGATGGCGGCGATACGATTCCTTCCTATCAATTGCCGACGTTGTATGTGTTTGCCCCGCTGAAATTCAAAAACAAACGACAAGCTCGTGAGTACGACAAGTTGGTGCGTAACGTGAAAATCGTCTTGCCGATTGCCAACGAAGTATATCAAATGGTGATAGAGACCTATGAATACCTGCAAACCCTTCCGGACGAGAAAGCCAAAGATAAGCATATCAAAGCGGTTGAGAAAAGTATTAAGAAACAATACACGCCGCGTATGAAGAAATTAACGTTGTCGCAGGGTAAGCTTCTGATCAAATTGGTCGACAGACAGTGCAACCAGCCCTCATACGAATTGGTCAAGGCCTTTTTAGGGCCGTTGCGGGCAGGCGTTTATCAGATTTTTGCCGGATTGTTTGGTGCCAGCCTCAAAAGGGAGTATGATCCCGAAGGAGAAGACCGACTCATCGAGCGCGCGGTATTGATGGTGCAAAGCGGGCAAGCGTAAGAACGCCGTATGTACGCGTTTTATCCGACGGAGATAATCCAATAACATGCGGCGAAATCTGATTATCTTACTCTTCTATACGCGCCACGTGCTGAATCCCTTTCAGTTTCCCTACTTGTTGTAAGATTAGTTTCAGATCCTCCACGTCGTGCACATAGAGTTGTACTTTTCCCTCGAAGATGCCGTCGTTGGTATCTACGTGGATCGTACGAATATTGGTTTGCATGTTGGTGGAAAGCACTTGCGTAATGTCGTTTAGCATGCCGATGCGGTCGATACCGCGTATGGCAATCCATACGAGAAACGAGCGTGCTTTGTGCGTGTCCCAGCGTGCGGCAAGGATGCTGTTTCCGTAGCTGCTTTTCAACTTGAATGCGATGGGGCACTGCCGTTTGTGGATGAATATCTTACCGTCCTTATCCATGAATCCAAGTATGTCGTCGCCGGGAATGGGCTTGCAACACGAAGCGATCAGGTAGCGCGTGGGAATATCTTCCTCACGTATTTGTAGAACCTCCTGCGTATTTATTTTGGCCGCCGATGTCGCTTTGGCAGACGCGGTCTCCGGAGTGACGGCGGCGTCATTGTCTTTATTACCGAACTGGAACGTTAGATAACGCTTCCAATTGCGTGTACGACGAGACTTGATGGCGTTACGATCCGCCTCTCCGAGCGTGAGGCTTTTGTTGCCGATGGCAATCAGCAGCTCATCTTTCGTGTGCATGTTGTGGAGTATGATGAGTTTGTCGTAGCGTACCTGTTCGGGGCGGATACCTTCGGCGAGGAGAAACTCGTTGAGCATGGTTTCCCCTTTCTTTTGATACACACGTTGTTCCTTGCGTAGGAAAGCCGTTATTTTGCTGTGTGCGCGCGCGGTGGTCGTGAAGTTCAACCATTCGGCTTGTACGCGCGTAGAGCGCGACGTCAGCACCTCCACTTGGTCTCCGCTATCCAACTTATGGCTGAGCGGCACCAACTTATGATTTACTTTCGCTCCGATACAATGATAGCCGATGTCGGAGTGTAGCGAAAAGGCAAAGTCGAGTGCGGTAGCGTTCTGAGGCAGGGTGCGGATTTCTCCTTTCGGCGTGAAAACGAAAATTTCGGTGGCGAAAAGGTTCAACTTAATGGTGTCCAGAAAATCCATGTAGTCCGGCTGCGGATCGTCGAGTATCTCCTTAATCGTATGTAGCCACTTGTTCAGCTCGTCTTCGTCTCGGGTGTTCGCTTCGCCGTATTTGTACTTCCAATGCGCCGCCAACCCTTGTTCGGCGACGTCGTCCATGCGTCGACTTCGTATTTGTACTTCAATCCATTTGCCGTCGTTTCCCATTAAAGTGACGTGCAAGGCCTGATAGCCGTTGGCTTTTGGGTGACTGACCCAGTCGCGCAGACGATCGGGGTGCGGGCGATAGATTTTCGAGAGTGCCACGTAGATATCAAAGCATTCGTTGCGTTCCTCTTCCGGTTTACGTGGTTCGAAGATAATACGTACGGCCAAGATGTCATAGATCTCTTCGAACGGAACGCCTTTGTTCTGCATCTTGTTCCAAATGGAATAGATCGACTTCACTCGCGCAACGATACGATATTGGGCGCCGAGTTTGTCGAGCTGCACGCGAATGGGTGCCGTGAAGCTCTGAAATACTTCATCGCGCTTTGATGCCGTGGCGCGCAACTTCTTTTCGATAGCCGCATACTCTTCCGGATGCTCGTACTTGAAGCTGAGATTCTCCAGCTCGGTTTTTATTTTGTGAAGCCCTAATCGATTGGCCAGCGGAGCGTATATGTACAGCGTTTCTCCGGCTATCTTGTATTGTTTGTTAGGCAAGAGCGATCCCAATGTACGCATGTTGTGCAAGCGATCGGCCATCTTGATGAGAATGACGCGGATGTCATCGCTCATGGTCAGTAGCAACTTGCGAAAGTTTTCGGCCTGCGCCGACGCTTTGTCGCCGAATATGCCGCCGGATAACTTGGTTAATCCGTCGACAATCTGCGCTATTTTATCCCCGAATATATTTCGTATATCTTCGACCGTATAATCTGTGTCTTCCACTACGTCGTGTAGCAACGCCGAACAGATGGAGGTGGAGCCAAGACCTATCTCGTCGCAAACAATACGTGCGACGGCAATCGGATGTAGGATATATGGCTCACCGGAGGCACGTTTCACACCGCGATGCGCTTGCTTGGCGAAATGAAAAGCCTTGGTAATAATATCTACGCGTTTGCGATGCTTCGTTGCCAGATAGCTATTCAAAAGATCTTGAAAAGCCTGTTCAACGACCTGTTCATCCGATTGCTTTGTCTTAGCCATACAATCAGTCGTTACTTGTATATATCCAGATACTTGCCGGCAGTGATGCGGCTTCCCGTTATTCCGTTCCAGCTGCGCAGGTTAGCTATCGATACGCCATGTCGTTCGGCGATTCCCGACAGCGTATCTCCGCTGCGGATACGGTAACGGATTCGTTCGCCCGTACCGGCTTTGGCTTGCGTACGTGCCGGAGTGGAAGCAGCGGCTACCGTGCGACGATTCTTAAAGAGCTGGTCGGCACGATAAACGTAGATACTGTCCTGTTTGTCTATGAATGACGCCAGAGAATTCAGGGGTAATCGGAGCGCGTAGGTATGTACGTTGCCCGGCACTATATCTTGTTTAAACTCCGGATTCAGGCTGCGTAGCTGTTCTATACTGATATTGCAATAGGCGGCTATCTGCTGAAAATGTACTCGTTGATTGACGTGTATAGTGTCCGTATCGGCCGGCAGACTGACGTTCATCGGGCAGATACCATGCTCGCAATAGTAATTCATGACGTAGTTGGCAGCGATAAATGCAGGTACATATCCGCGCGTCTCACGGGGAAGATAATTGTATATCGCCCAATAGTCGGTTTTCCCGCCGGCGCGGCGTACGGCTTTATTGACATTTCCCGCGCCGCAGTTGTATGCGGCGATGACCAACGTCCAGTCTTGATAAATGGCATAGAGCGATTTCAAATGGCGGGCGGCAGCGTATGACGACTTAATGGGATCGCGACGCTCATCCACCAAAGTATTGACTTCCAGACCGTATATTTTGCCTGTTGCAAGCATGAATTGCCACAAGCCGACAGCGCGGGCGCGCGAGACGGCGGTCGGATTCAAGGCGGATTCGATGATGGGGAGATAGCGTAGTTCCAAAGGCAAATCATAGGCGTCAAGGGCCTGCTCAAAAATGGGAATATAGAAATTGGAAGCCGCCAACATCAGAGAGACCTTGTCGCGCATACGAACCGTGTAGGCGTCGATGTAGCGACGTACGATGTCGTTGTAAGGCATCTCCATGATAGCCGGAATACGAGAGAGCCGTTCGATGTAGACCGAGTCGGGAAATACGGGATTGACGTCCAAACTTTGACAATCGGTATTGGTGGTTACATGTGTCTGCGTGATCCATTCGCTCAGCAAACTATCCATCGGGAGTACCATCCCTTCGGGTAAATCGATGTCGGCGTCTGTCTTGACGTCTTGGGCGGCAAGCGTACCGATCGAACACCAACCTGCAAGGAAGAAAAACGCGTATTTTGCTAACTGTTTCATTATGTATGGCGATTATAGTTAATATTCATTACTTAAAAACGGAAACTGCATTGAAGTCCTACGGCTTGTCGGGCGGGCGTATAGGCAAATGCCCGTTGCGACTGAATAACGGCCGGTTGCACACGCATACTAATATCCGGCGTTAGATCAAAATCCGATAACTCGGCGTCTACGTACGCGTCGATAATGGATATGGCATACACGGCGATGAAAGCGAATATCGTCATGTCGCGCCAGCGTCGATACTGGTCTTTCTGGCGACGCAACAAATCCGCATACGTGCTACCGGCGGTTTCGTCCACGACGGCTCCGATGGGCAGCAGATCATAATAGCTGTTGGTCTTCGGATCTTTGTCCATAATATCCAAATAGGCTTTGCCGTAGTCCCGATACATATTGTTGTTCCAATTCAGACCGTAGGCACACGCGGCAAATCCTCCGTATATAATAGGCAGTTTCCAGTATTTTCGGTTATAGATTTGCCCGCCACCGGGGAAAATGGCTGCCAGCCATGTCGCCCGTGTGGAATTCGGTATCCATCTGGTGGTCACTGCGGGTGATATGATACTATCTTGTTGAATGAACAACGTATCCTGCTGAAATATCTCGGTTTCTTGCTGCACGCTGTCACCGACGATATGTACCTCTTGTGCTTGTAGTTCGGAGGAGGCAGTCAGCCACCATCCCGCCAACAGGATGGAAAAGAGTAATAAGCGCGTATATGTGGAGATCGGACGTTTCATTTGTTCTTCAACGAGTCGAATATCTCCATAATATGTTCTAATTCTTCTTCGTTATTGAATGGTATCGTAATTTTCCCCTTACCGTCTTCCGAGCAGGTCAAGTCTACTTTGGTTCGGAAGAAGCCTCCCAACTGTTTTTTCAGTATGTTGTATTCAGCGGGTAGGCGCGTACGTCTTTTCGCGGGTTTGGCATCCGTTTTCTCTTGTAAGATTCCTCTGACAATCTCTTCTACTTTGCGCACCGAATGGCCTTGTTCGCGTATTTCCTCAAAGAGTTTGATTTGAACTTTCGGGTCGGCGATAGGCAAAAGCGCGCGCGCATGTCCCACATCAATCGTGCGATGCTGCAAAGCCATTTGAATGGGCGCAGGTAGTTTGAGTAAGCGCAGGAAGTTGGCAATGGTCGTACGTTTCTTGCCGATGCGCTCACTGAGCCGTTCTTGTGTCAAATCATATTGTTCGATCAGGTGTTGATAAGCAAGCGCAATTTCTACGGCATTCAGGTCTTCTCGCTGAATATTCTCAATCAATGCCATTTCAAGCATCGTCTCGTCGTCGGCCGTGCGAATATATGCGGGCACTGTGCTCAATCCGGCACGTTGCGAGGCTCTGAATCTCCGCTCTCCGGCTATGATTTGATATTCGTCGTCAGATAGTTTGCGTAACGTGATAGGTTGAATGATACCTATTTCCTTAATGGAATCCGCCAACTCGTTTAACGCTTCTTCGTCAAATTCGCGGCGCGGCTGATTGCGATTGACGACGATTTTTGAAAGTTCTATTTCGTTGATGGAAGATGATCCGCCGGTATTGACTTCGTCCATGGAGAGCAATACGTCCAATCCCCTTCCGAGTGCATTGCGTTTCTGTACCATAAAGTGACAAATTATTGCGATTTACTGTTTCGTTCCAATACTTCTTTGGCCAATGCCAGGTAATTGCGCGCACCGGTGGATTCCGCGTCATACAGGATGGCAGGAACGCCGTAGCTGGGGGCTTCGCTCAGTTTGACATTGCGCTGGATGACCGTACGGAATACCAATTCGTGGAAGTGCTTCTTCACGTCTTCGTAGATTTGGTTCGCTTGACGTAAGCGCGAGTCATACATCGTGAGCAAAAAGCCTTCGATTTCGAGTGCCGGATTCCGACGCGACTTGACGATTTTTATCGTGCTGAGTAGTTTGCTGATACCTTCCAATGCGAAATACTCGGCCTGCACGGGGATCAGAACGGAATCGGCGGCCGTGAGCGAATTGACGGTGATAATTCCCAGAGAGGGCGAACAGTCTATCAGAATATAGTCAAAGTCGTCTTTGAGGGGCTTCAATACTTCACGCATGATATAGTCTCGTTCGGGCAAGCCGAGCATCTCAATCTCCGCACCGACCAAATTGATGTGCGAGGAAATGATTTTTAGCGTATCGATTTCGGTGTCGTGAATCGCGTCATGTACGTCTGCTTGCTTGATCAGGCATTCGTAAATAGTACACTCCGACTGTTTGATGTCTACTCCTAATCCGGACGAAGCATTCGCTTGCGGGTCAGCGTCCACCACGAGAACTTTTTTCTCCATCGTGGCCAACGATGCAGCGAGATTGATGGCGGTAGTCGTTTTCCCGACGCCTCCTTTTTGATTTGCCAGTGCGATAGTTTTTCCCATACGTATTGGGGAAGCCTGCTCTTATGTGCTTCCACGCGCAAATATAAGGCTTTTGTTTCAAAAGTAGCTTATAAACCTCAATTTACTTGTTCGTAGCACTAAGCCGTATGTTCGTAAAATACGGAAGTATGTTATGTGATTTTCTTATGAGCAAAAATAAATAAGCGGGTAGGTTGTCGGGTAACCGACAAATGAAACAGGGATACTCCTGTATAGGAATATCCCCGTCCTCGTTATAAAAAAGTTTGTTTACTGTCCGAACTTCGTTAGAGATTAAAGATTCTCTCGTTTGATGGAGGAATAACTAATTCTCAAAGCGTATGCTCGGCGCAATGCTTGCTTCATATCCGAAACGATACCCATCTTGGCGTCGCGGTCAATCTTTAGTGAGACGAGCATCATGGGTTGGTCAACTTCGTTCATCTTCATACGTTCGTTCATAACGAAGTTTTGGATGTCACTGACTTCAGCCCATTCTTCATTCAGTTGGATACGCGTTTCAGTACCCATCTGCTGCTGATATTGCAGAAGCGGCTTACCAGCATAAATGAACGTAACCAATGATTTCTTCTCCAATTTTTCCAACTCAGTGGCTTGCGGTGCCCTAAATTCTACCTTTAGCGATACTTCACGCATAGTTGTTACGATCATAAAGAAGAACAACAACGTAAATATCAAGTCGGGCAATGAAGAAGTGTTCAATGCGGGCATTTCTTTCTTGCCCGTTTTATTAAATTTACTCATTTATCGTCCTCCTATTAGTATTTTTTAGGTTCTGCCTCCGAGATAATTTGCGGATAAATCTCTTTCACAGCAGCTTGCTGGTCGGAATTTAACTCCGCATACGGCATGTGCCATTTTTCTTCTGATAATTTATTTCTCAGCTCATTATATGCGGCAATCAATTCATTCTGAACAGCGATATATGTCTCATAAGATGTCATACGGTCGTTGTACAGCGAGATAACGTGGTTGGCCGTGACCATGACAGTACCGAAGAATTCTACTTCTTTCGGACGTTTCTCGGGCAGCTTCTCATCGTTGTACGGATTTTCAATGAATTCTTTTGCGCGCTCACGTAATTCGCTGATCGAAGTCACTTCATCGTTCACCAACAACTCGTTGTCCCTATTGACATGTACTTTTAGAATATTGCGCTCACGTATCCGTTGATCTTGTTTCTGTTGCTCGTCTTGCTGTGGCTCGGGCAAACGACGGGTTAAACCCATGTCCGTGTCCATAGAAGTCGTCACCAAGAAAAAAATCAAGATAATGAATGCGATATCCGCAGTTGAGCTTGAATTTATTTCAGGTACTGATCTCTTCTTCTTTCCCATTATATTCGGTTTTTAGAAAGGTTTACATCAAAACCCGTTTAAGATAGTTTTTTCTTGATACCGCTTACGATCATGCCAATCAGATTGATTGCAACGAGTGCATAAAGTGAGTAGCAGAGCATATCTGTCATCTTTAACCAGAACGGGTCGGTGTTATCCGTACCTTCGTAACCGGCTATCTGCAACGGTTCGTCACTGCCCATCGTCCATGTAATAATCAATAAAGCGGCTAACAATACAACGGGAATCAGCGAAGTAAGCGCAGCGACCGGATTTTCTTTCAATGCGCTGGCGAACTGTACAATAAATCCTATGATAGTTGCCAAGATAGTAATGCCGACCAAACCATAGATCAAGAAAATGATAGCATCAACGTTCTTCGGGTTCCATTGTTCGGGAACCAGCGGCTCAGCCATGTCCCCGCCAAAGAAAAATACTCCCAAGACGATGAGAATGGCCGCAAACAGTAAGTAAAGTACGTAGTACGATACTTTATAGCTTAATTTACTCATCTCTCTACTTATTTTTTATAGTTCAGTTCGTATTTGATGACGAGGTCGAGCAACGTTACGGAAGAATCTTCCATTTCGCTGGTCAGAGATTCGATTTTCGACAGGATGTAGTTGTAGAACAATTGGAGAATCAAGGCGGCAACCAGACCGAAGATAGTCGTGATCAAAGCCACTTTCATACCACCGGCAACAACCGTCGGAGAAATGTCACCTACTGCCTGAATTCTGTCAAATGCCATAACCATACCGATCACAGTTCCCAAGAATCCCAACGAAGGAGACATGGCGATGAACAGCGTAATCCACGAACAGCCTTTTTCCAAGTAGCCGGCTTGCACGCCGCCGTAAGAAACGACTGATTTCTCCACTACGTCGAGGCCTTGATCCAAGCGTAGTAATCCTTGATAGTAGATGGATGCCACCGGACCGCGTGTGTTGCGAGCCAAATCCTTTGCGCCTTCAACGTCGCCTTTTTCCAGCAATGATTCAATGGAAGAAATGAATTTCTTCGTGTTGATTTCGGCCAAACTCAGGTAAATGATACGTTCGATACAGAAAGCCAAGCCGATTACCAAAGCGATGGCCACCGTACTCATGAAGCCGGCGCTACCTTCGATAAACTTTACTTTGAGTTCCTTGTGGATGCTACCATCCACGCTGGTCTCAGTAGCAGCCGGAGTTGCGTTCTGAGCTTGAACAAATTGAGTTGAGCCGAGTACCAGCACTCCCATCACAGCAAGAATTGCAATAAACTTTTTCATTGTGTGTCTAATTTTTAAGATTAATGAATTAAATGTTTAATTATTGTTAGTTATCAACTTACTTATTTTGTTCTTTACCGTTTGTTTCGGCCTTGTGTTTCGCGGAGAAAGCGGGATTCGAACCCGCGATACGCTTTTGGCGTATACACGCTTTCCAGGCGTGCCTCTTCAACCACTCGAGCATCTCTCCAATCAAGGCTTTCCTCTAAAAACGGGCGCAAATTACGAAAAAAATGCGCTTCGTTTTCGATTTCAGCTACAAATGTATCCTTTTTTTTTGTTCGTAGTACACGTTTGTACCTTTTTATTGTGCAATATGAGGCCGGAATTAATAAAATTTAAAACCTTATATACTTTTTAGCCGCCGAAATACCCCTAAGGTATTCGTTTGTATTTGGTTTGCGAGTTCGGATGTCGGCATCTCGTACACTTGCGACAACCGCTCCATTATATATATAAGGTATGCGCTTTCGTTGCGTTGCCCGCGATGAGGTGCGGGAGCCAAGTACGGCGCGTCGGTCTCTATCAGCAGACGCGTAAGCGGTACGCTACGAAGGACTTCGGACAATTTACTGTTTTTGAACGTGACGATACCGTTGACTCCGATCAGGAAGCCTTCGAATTGTAACAACTCGGCGACTTCTTCGGCCGTACCCGCAAAACTGTGAAATACACCCGTTAGTTCTTTGTAGTCTTTCAGTATCCGGCAGAGTGGCGCGTGTGCGTTCCGGCAATGGATGGCTACGGGCAGTTCCCATCGTACCGCCCAATCAAGCTGACGACGTAGCGCGATTTCCTGTTCCCGTTTGTACGTCTGATCCCAATAGAGATCTATGCCGATTTCGCCGATTGCTACATACCGTTCGCCGTTTCTGCTTAGTTCAGCCTCTATGAGGCGCATCTCTTTCTCATAGTCTGCGTCGACGGACGTAGGGTGTAACCCGATCATCGGATAGCAGTAGTTCGGATAGGCGGAGACGGTCTCCGCCAACGGGACGAGGGTAGTGGAATCAATGTTGGGCAATAGCACGCAAGCGACGCCGGCACGACGCGCGCGCGCGATGACGTCAGGCAAATCTTCGGCAAACTCTTTCAGGTAAAGGTGCGCGTGTGAATCTATGAGCGTCATGAAGATTGTTCGCCGCTGCGGTAGTAGTATATTAACCCGTATGCGCGACAAGCCTCCAAGCGTTTTTCATTGGGAACCACGCGTTCGTACGTATTCTCCACTTGATTCCAAATATCCAGAATGACTTCGTCGACGGTCTCGCGCATGGCGGCAATCGTCTCCAAGCTGCGTGCCGTCAGTGTCTGCAATTCTTTCTGACGCTCGTAGCTGCGCATGAAAATATCGTAATGTACGATCACCTTGGCGATTGTCGGATTGTAGATGGGTGCGCCTCCTTTCTCCATGCGCTGTTGTTCGCCGTTGATGACCTTTGCTCCCCATTCGGCGATGGCCGATTCGGCCGTTAAGTCGGGTAGTGTGAAATTGTCCGGCTCCAAATCGTACAACTCCTTATGCCCCTTTTTGATTTCTTGCCTCAGTACGGACATGTTGAGTACTTGTATGAAGTGTGAGATATAGAGGCGTGCCGTTTTCGCATGGGCTTGGTGTTTCCGACTGGCGGCGGCTTGCTCATTGTAGCGTTGCGTATAATATTCTTGTGCGCCCTCGAATCGCGCCAGCAAGTTGCGGGCTTCGTTGAGCGTCTTGAATGAAAACGCAAGGTCGTAGATGGTTTGCGTATCTCCCATATACACGGCTTGTTTCAAGGCGCGTAGGCGGGCTTTGTCTGTGTTCGGTAGTCTTCTGTAAGGCATCTCTCGTTTCCTCTATATTTCTCTAAACATTAACTCACGAGCAAAGTCGCGCAACTCCCTCGCTTGTTGCGCGTTCACCGTTAGTTCTGATAATATCTCGGTCGCTTGTGCGAAGTATATCCGTATCTGATTTTCACAGATTTCTTTGACGCCGATCTGATCGTACAGCCGCGTGACGGTTTCCACTTTCGATTGCTCGTCGGTCGTGTGCGTATGCAGTTGATAAAGCAGTGCGGCTCGTTGTTCTCGGTCGGCTTTTTCCAAGGCTTGGATAAGTAGGTACGTCTTCTTGTTGCTGACGATGTCCGATCCCGTCGATTTTCCGAAATCTTCTGATCCGTACACATCCAGATAGTCGTCTCTGATTTGGAAAGCCAGTCCGACGTATATACCGAATTGATAAAGCCGGTCGGCGTCTGCGGTAGGGGCGTCGGCCAGTATCGCACCGATTTTTAGCGAGGTCGCCATCAATACGGCCGTCTTCAAACGGATCATTTCCAAATATTGTTCGGTGGTTACGTCCGTACGGTGTTCGAAGTTCATATCGTACTGCTGTCCCTGACAGACTTCGATCGCCATCTGATTGTATAGACTAAGTACCTCGCGCAAGTGTCTGTCGGGGACACGCGCGATATATTGCGACGCCAGCACGTACATGGCGTCTCCCGACAGGATAGCCGTGTTTTCGTTCCAAGCTCGATAGACGGTTTTGCGACCGTGTCGCAACGCTGCGCCGTCCATTACGTCGTCATGCAACAGCGTATAGTTATGAAAAAGTTCGATACCGGTGGCCGGAGCCAGTATGGCATCGAAGTTTCCGCCGTTGTACAAGGAATAGGCGGCCAACATCAGTACGGGACGCACCCGTTTGCCTCCACCTTGCAGCGTATAAACGATCGGTTTATACAGCTCTGTCGGCGGTTGCACGATAGGTAATTCTGCGATGTACTGATTGATTATGCTTTGTAAGTGGCCGGTTGAAAGCATGGCGGGATTGATTATTAGCAGATAGGTACAAAAAAGGTTGCCGGAGGGGCAACCTTTTTTATATCCGGAAATTACTGTAATCTAAATAGTACGGGCAACGTGAAGCGGCTTCGTACGGCTTTGTTTCGTTGTTCGCCGGGATTCCACTTGGGCATCATGTTCACTACGCGGAGTGCTTCTTTGTCCAAATAGGGATCAAGGCTGCGCATGACTACGGCGTCTTGGATGGAGCCGTCAATGTTTACCACGAACTGTATGTAAACGCGTCCTTGCGTTCCGTTCTCTTGCGAGATTGTCGGGTACTTGATGTTGTCGTTTAGGAACTTCATCAAAGCAGCGTCTCCTCCGGGGAACGATGCTTGTTTTTCTACCACGTTGAAGATTTCTGTTTCCGATACTTCGGGTTCGGTTTCTTCTTCCACGATGATCGGACCGATTTCTACGGCTTGGTTCGTTTCTTCGGTAGATTCGATTTCTACGTCGGGAACTTCTTCTTCATCGTCCACGATTTGGATTTCTTCAATTACTTGCTTGGGAGGAGGAGGAGGGGGCGGCTTCACTTCCATTTCGGTAATCGGAATGATTTCCTCTTCAATCTGTACGTCTTGTATCTGCCCGGTAAGGTCAATTTGCTTGTCGCGCTCTGACCATTCGAAGGCAACGAATACAACAGAAAGGACGATAATGTAACCCATGAGCATCCATGTGGACTTTTTACTCTCAAGGTCAGCTTTCGGCGATTTCTTGATTTCCATAATTATATTAGTTTTTGTTACTTTCTCTTGCGGCAAATATAGGGCATTTGTAAATACGGCGTACGATGAAATTCTTTTTTTTTCGCTCCCGCTTGTTATTTTAGGTTTTTTTAATCTTAGAGGGAATCGAATGCCGGCTTTTTCCCTGTTACCGGTCGCCGAACGGTACGATGAAACCGCCCGTTTATGCCGGAAAAGGCGTGCAATCTATCGGTAAACCGAAACATTCGCGTACCTTTGCAACCGGAATATTTTCGCGCCGCGAGAATAAAATAAGATAGGAAGATACTGAAATAAGGTCAGAAGATATTTTAATAAGAAACAAAGATATTTACCACATGAACCGGATTATTATAGCCATCGACGGATTCTCGTCGAGCGGAAAGAGTACGATGGCCAGAAGGTTGGCGCAGACGATCGGATACCTGTATATAGATAGCGGAGCTATGTATCGCGCCGTGACGCTCTACTGCTTGAAGCATCATTTGTTCGCCGGAGAAACCGTCCGCACGGCCGCTTTGCGACAGCAGATGGACGATATACGCATTAGCTTCTGCACAGATGCGCAGACCGGACAGGCTCATACTTATTTAAACGGTATGGACGTGGAAGCGGAAATACGCTCGATGCCGGTTTCCGAGCGCGTCAGTCACATCAGCGCGTTGGATTTTGTGCGCGAAGCCTTGGTGAAGCAGCAACAGCGGCTCGGCGAGGCGAAAGGCATCGTCATGGATGGGCGCGACATCGGCACGACGGTCTTTCCCGAAGCCGAATTGAAGATTTTCGTGACGGCGTCTCCCGAGACGCGTGCGCGCCGACGCTACGACGAACTGATCGCCAAAGGGCAGGCGGTGAGCTATGAAGAAATATTGGACAATGTGAAGCAGCGCGACCGGCTGGATCAGTCGCGTGCCGTCAGTCCGTTGAAGCAGGCAGACGATGCGTTGCTGTTGGACAATAGTGAGATGACGATTGAGGAGCAACAGGCCTGGCTGCTCGACCAATATCACCGCGTGACGGGCTGTTCCGCACACATTTAACGACCGAATGATGATACGCGTAGAGATTGATCAATCGTCCGGCTTTTGTTTCGGCGTAGTGAAAGCCATTCGTAAGGCGGAAGAGGAGCTGGCGACCGGCGGCACGCTTTATTGTTTGGGTGACATCGTACATAATAACAAGGAGATGGAACGCCTGAAAGCGTTGGGACTGCAAACGATCGACCGCGAAGAGTTTGCGCAGCTGTACGATGCCAAAGTGTTGTTGCGGGCGCACGGCGAACCGCCGGAAACCTATGCGTTGGCACGACGAAATCGTATCGAAATTATCGATGCGACGTGTCCTGTGGTGCTCAAACTCCAACAAAAGATCGCACGCGAGTATCAGAATTCGCCCGCCGACAAGCAAATCGTGATTTACGGTAAGCGCGGACATGCGGAGGTACTCGGCCTGGTAGGCCAGACCGAAGGAAATGCCATCGTGATAGAGCATCCCGATGAGGCCGCTCGTTTGAATTTTGAACGAGACATTACGCTCTACTCACAAACGACGATGTCCGTAGACGCATTTCACGGGCTGGTGGAGTATATCAAAGGACATATTTCTCCGAGCGTTGCTTTTCGTTGCGAGGACACCATTTGTCGGCAAGTTTCCGGACGTATCCCGCACATCAGACATTTTGCCTCGTCGCACGCAGTTATACTCTTCGTGAGCGGAAAAAAAAGCTCTAACGGAAAAATTCTCTTTGATCAGTGCCTAAGTGTCAATCCTCGTTCCTATTTGATAGACAGTACCGATGAAATAGACGTTGCTTGGTTGCACAACATCTCTTCCATCGGTATCTGCGGAGCTACTTCCACGCCGAAGTGGCTAATGGAAGAAGTTTTTGACTATGTGAAACGCTACGTTCAAAAGTCGATATAATCTATCGGAAAGCCGCCGATTACAAAAAGAATAAACAGTACGGTCGCGATCAGCCAGACGGCGAACCAACCCCACTTCCATCCGGCATTTACCGGCTTCCAATCGAACACCAGCTGGAATCCTAAGTAGATAAGGCTTATAATCGGTATACATATCATCAGTAGCCCGGAGATGCCGGCGGCTACGGAAATGATCACAGGTGCTTCGGGATACCAATCGGCAAGCCCGATCGTCGACGTCAGAAAGCCGACCAATACGGCACCACCCCCGAATACCAACGCAACGGCGGTGATGATGAAAAGCATCAGCAGCAAAGCCAACACGAACAGCACCGGACAGAATACGATGGCCAGAATAAACATGAATACCTTTATAAGTGCGCCGATGATGGCTACCAGTCCGTCGAAGAAGCGTTGCCACGCGGTACGCGTTTGTTCGGAATGGACGAACGTATTCACCCGCTTGCCGACTTCTTGAAAGCCTTCGGTGACGGTTCTTCCGATGTTCTCGACCGTTACCGATTCACCGCGCATCGCCAGCTTCTCGGCGGCGGTTTGCGCGGGCGGCATGACGATCCAGAGCAGGAGATATATGAGCACCATCGTGCCTACGCTGAAAAAGGCGATAAAGATAAAGAGCAGGCGAAGCAGAGTTGGGTCCCAATCGAACGAGGCAGATAGCCCGCTGCACACTCCTCCGAGTATTTTATCGTCCGGATTTCGATACAAGCGACGCGTTCCGTTGCCGTTTGTCGCCCGCGCGTTGGCATGCGCTCGGTTCTTCTCTTCGTATTCCGAGGTCTCCTCTTCATCGTCGGGTTTGGCAAATTGCTCGGGCTTCCCGATCTGTGCAATAACGAGGGTCACGTCTTGAATGGCGATGACCTCTTTGCGTTTGTCGCGTAAGGCTTCGGTAAACAACTCGGCGATGCGACCTTCAATGTCGTCCATAATTTCTTCGGCTCCCTGCTGCCGCTGAAAGTGCAGCTTCAGATTGCACAAATATTCGTCCAGCAGCTGATAAGCGTCTTCGTCGATGTGAAAAGCTGTGCCGCCCAAATTTACGGTAAGTGTCTTTTTCATAATTTCTCTCTTTGTTCTGTCATTTTGTTGTAGCAATATGTTCTACGGTCTCGTTTAGTTCGCGCCACGATACTTCCAATTCTCGCAACACGGCTTCGCCTGCCTCCGTCAGGCTGTAGTATTTTCTCGGAGGACCCTGAGTAGATTCCACCCACTCGTAAGATAGAATATTATCATTCTTCAATCGAGTCAGCAGCGGGTAGAGTGTTCCTTCCACAACTATCAGTTGTGCTTCTTTCAACCTTTGCATGATGTCCGAAGCATAGGACTGACGTTTGTGGAGCACCAGCAGAATGCAATATTCAAGCATCCCCTTGCGCATTTGCGACTTCACGTTGTCCACGTTCATAGTAATATGTATAAATGAAACTTCATGCTGCAAATATAATGCTTTTACAAAGTACTATGCAATGCACAGTACTATATATTATGCTTTATTAACTTTGTGAGCAGCTTATTTGTGTGCTTCCCGACCGCAGGTAGGCAAAAAACGCCTACATTTGCGTCCGTAAAAATAGAAAATATGCGTAAAATCTTCTTCGCGGCTTTGCTTTGCCTGCTTCTGAGTGCCTGTCGGCACACTGCTAACACTCCACACACTACGATTATTGTTTCGCTCGACGGTTTCCGTTGGGATTATCCGCAGCTCTATCACACGCCCAACCTCGACCGGATGGGTACGGAGGGGGTTCGTGCCGTTATGTGGCCTTCTTTTCCGTCTTCGACCTTTCCGAATCACTATACGTTGGCTACGGGTTTGGTTCCCGACCATCACGGCATCGTCAACAATACTTTTTATGACGCGCAGAGCGGTCGAACGTATGCCGTCGGGGATTCCTCTTCGCGCTACGACCCTTATTTCTATCTGGGAGAACCTATCTGGGTCACCGCACAAAAGCAGGGCGTGCCCACGGCCAATATCCATTGGGTAGGATCCGACGTGCCTGTTCACGGCATATACCCGACTTATTACCATTCGTGGGAAGAAAATCCGCAGCTGACCTATGATGAGCGGGTCGACGAGGCACTTGCCTATTTGCGGAAGCCGGTGGACGAACGCCCGCGCCTCATTATGCTCTATTATCCCGAGCCTGACGGAGCTGGACACGCCGGCGGTCCCTACGGAGACAACGTGCGGGCAATGGTGCAGCGGTTAGACACGCTAATGGGGCGGTTGATCGACGGCGTGGCGCAGGTTCCCGATGAAGTCAACCTGATCATCACCTCCGACCACGGGATGACGGGCATAGATACCTCGCGTGTGGTGCGTCCCTCCGATTATTTGAAGCCGGAGTGGTATATCCGAATGGTCGGAAACCGTCCGACGTCGATTTTCTCACGTCCGGAATATCGCGACAGTATTCGTTTGGCATTGCAAGATGTGCCGCATATCAGCGTATGGGAGCACGGGCACGTACCGGCCGCGTTGGATTACGGCACCAGCTCCCGCATCGGCGACCTGATCGTGATGCCTGATTTGGGATGGCAGTTCACGGACAATGCTTCGCCCGCCGGACGGGGAGCGCACGGGTATGATCCGGCAGAGACGGACATGCAAGTGATCTTTTTGGCCGTCGGTCCTGATTTTAAGCGCGGTTACGAGGGCGAGCCTTTCCGCAACGTGGACGTTTATTCCCTATTGGCGCATCTGTTGAAGGTGAAGCCTGCCGCTACGGACGGCAGTATGGAGAAAGTACGGGCTTTGTTACGCGAATAACGAAGCCGATTATTTGCTTATCCGGCTTTCTTATGACCGTAAAATACACGATTTTTTTATCAATTGTGTAGTTTTTTATGACGAGATGACTTTTTTTATAAAATAGTTCTTAAATTTGGGCGTTTTTACGGCATAGACCGCTTATATATAATTGAACATACACGTATGATGAAGAGATTTGTTATTTCCTTACTGCTCGTTCTTCCGTGGACTGTGACGCAGCTGCACGCACAGTCGGCAATTGCTGTAGATTCTACTGTCTATCAGGCGATGCGAGAGTATTATAACAAATATTTGTTGGATAATACCGACCCTATCACACTCACCAAGTACGATTCCCTCTATCGTTGGGCGCAGCAATACCGTTATGTGAGCATGATGAGTTCCGCTATCACGGCTCCGCTCCGTTATTATTATTACGCCGATATGGAAGATCCGACCGACAGCATCAAGGCGTGGACGGAGCGCGTGCAAACTTTCGCAAAGGACTACGGTCGCACCGACGTCTACTTCCAAGCATGGTCTTTCTACTTAGTCAACAATTACATTCGTCGCGGAGAATATACGCTGGCCTTGGTCGAGGCTCAAAACATGTTGGAAGAGGCCGAGAAGGAAACGGACAAATCCTATATTCTGGACTGTTATACGGCGATGATCAACATCTATTCCGCCAAAGGACTGGACGATAAGGCGCAGGAAGTGCGCGTGAAAGGAATTGAAGTCTATGAAGTCAACAACTTGGAAGCTTTTGCCATTTCCTTGCAGTACAGCGACGGCGCACTCTACTTCATAAAACACAATGAATTGCCCAAAGCGGCAGAATATATACGCAAAGCATCGGAAACAGCCCGCACAGCCTATCATCGCGTAACGCTCAAACAAACGCAAGTATATTATTATTTGGCGATCAAGGATTATAGTGCGGCGCAGAAAGCTTTTAACGAGAGCCGGCAAATAATTGATACCGACGAGACCGTACGTCAGCACGTCAGCTATCAGTATTCGATGGAAGTAGACTACTTCATCGCGATAAAAGATTATGCCAGTGCGTTGCAATCTTTGGAGAAGGAACGCCTCGAATACGAGAAAAATTCGGAATCCGCCTCGCTTATTTTGCTGGACAAGCGGCAGGCCGATCTTTTGTGGCTTATGGGCAGAGAGGCCGAGTCAGGAGAGATGTATCGCAAATACGTCGATGAGCAGCGCAAGCAGAAAGAGCGGGAGGAGGAAGTCAGTACGAGCGAGTTCGCGACGATGTTGAATTTGCAGAAGCTGAGTGATGAGAAGCGCGAACTGGAACAACTCTCGCAAGCAGAGCAATTGCGCAACACCCGAACGATTGTCGGTGCGCTGGTCGTGCTCTTGTTGGTGGTGGGCGTTTTCTTGTTCTATCAACGACGCATCAATCAAAACTTGAAACTCTCGCGCGACGAATTGGACGAGAAGAACCACATGTTGATAGAGACCGAAGAGCAACTACGTGCCGCGAAAGAGGAAGCGGAAAGGAGCAGCAACATGAAAACAGTGTTCATACAGAACATGTCGCACGAGATACGGACGCCGCTCAACTCGATCGTCGGTCTATCTGCCGTGCTGGCCGACCTATTCGCCGATTCGGAAGACGAAGTGAAGCTTTATGCTTCGCTGATTGACGAAAATAGCGCGCTGTTGCTTAAACTTATCGGAGATATCTTGGATATATCTGCGCTGGACGACAGCGCAGAGATAGAAATGTCGGCCGTTGATGTAAACAAGTGTTGCCGCAAGGCCGTCGACGAATTGCAACCGTTCTATGCGCAAAAGAGTTTGACGCTGAACTTCGAACCATTACCGAACGAGATCGTCATTCGTAGCAACGGCGACCGCATCATGCAGGTGTTGAAGAATTTGTTGAACAACGCGGCCAAGTTTAGCTCGGCAGGAGGCACGGTGGTGTTGGATTATGCGTTGAACGAAGCCGACCACCTCATTAGTTTCAGCGTCACGGACACGGGCGTCGGCATTCCGGTCGCCGAGCAGGAGCGCATATTCGAGCGGTTCGTGAAATTGGACGAGTTTACGCAGGGCACCGGCTTGGGACTTTCCATCTGCCGCATCGTCGCCGAGAAAATGGGCGGCACGATTCGAGTCGATTCTTCCTATACGGAGGGCGCGCGCTTCGTATTTACGATTCCGACAGCTTAAAGCGAAGGCGAAGACGTCCTTCGCTGTAATCACTACTCAGTATTTTGAACGGAGCTACTTCCGACGTGTTTTCTACATGTTGCCCGAT
>JAISIB010000166.1 GCA_031262265.1 Prevotellaceae bacterium | reverse complement strand
TCTCTATATGCACGACATTATTTTGCCGCGCGATGCTTCTCAGATGTGTCTGGTCGGCGAGAAAATTGAGATCTTGGCTGATTTTAGTAACCTGAAGCCCGGCGATTTGCTGTTCTTCGGACGGAAGGCCACTGCCGAATCGCGTGAGCGCGTGGTGCACGTAGGTATGTATATCGGCAACAAACGATTTATTCATTCGCAGGGTTACGTGCACGTCAGCAGCTTTGATCCGACAGACGAACTTTACGACGAATATAATTTGAAGCGTATGTTGTTTGCTACGCGCTTTTTAAATCACATCAATCAGGTGCCCGAGATCAATACGACGGACGTTAATCCGTATTATTTGCCTTAATTGATAAATACCCCTAACAAAAACATAAACTTAACACTCATTTGAAGTATGAAACAGAACAGACGTTCTTTTTTGAAGACTGCCGCTTTCGGGACTGTCGGAGCGGGTGCCTTATTTCAGCAAGCATGGGCGAATACGCCGGCTGCCGGATTTCAATCCTTCGGAATCAATCGCATGGGAACGGGAGGAAAACTGAAATTGACATACGAACCGTATGAATTGAAGCTGCAACATGTATTTACGGTAGCCACGTATTCGCGTACGACTACTCCTGATGTGCAGGTGCAACTGGAATATGACGGTATCGTCGGCTATGGCGAGTCTTCAATGCCTCCCTACTTGGGCGAATCGACGGAGTCAGTGATGAATTTCTTGGCCAAAGTAGATTTAAGTCGTTTCAACGACCCGTTTCAAATGGAGGATATTTTAGCATACGTGGACAGCGTGATGCCCGGAAACACGGCTGCGAAAGCTTCCATAGACATTGCTTTGCACGATCTGGTCGGAAAATTACTGGGTGCTCCTTGGTATAAGATTTGGGGACTGGATAAAGAAAAGGCGCCCAATACGACGTTTACGATAGGTATAGACACGGCGGACGTAGTGCGTGAGAAAACGTTGGAAGCCGTAGGGAAATTCAAAATATTGAAGGTGAAACTGGGACGAGACAACGACAAAGAAATGATTGAAACGATCCGCTCGGTCACAGACTTGCCGATCGCGGTAGACGCCAATCAGGGATGGACAGATCGACAGTATGCGCTGGATATGATTCACTGGCTGAAAGAAAAAGGAATCGTCATGATTGAGCAACCGATGCCGAAAACGCAACCGGATGACAATGCGTGGGTGACACAGCATAGTCCGCTGCCCGTATTTGCCGATGAAGCGATGCAACGCTTGTCGGATGTGCAGAGAATGTACGGTGCGTACACGGGAATCAACATTAAACTGATGAAATGTACCGGCATGCGCGAAGGATGGAAGATGCTAAATCTGGCACGCGCCTTAGGCATGCAGGTAATGGTCGGTTGTATGACCGAAACCTCTTGCGCTATTTCAGCGGCGGCACAACTTTCTCCGGCCGTCGACTTCGCCGATTTGGATGGGAATCTGCTTATTTCCAACGACCGATTCAGCGGCGTGAAGGTCATAGGCGGAAAACTGACGTTGGAAGATAAGCCGGGATTGGGATTGACGTTGTTGTAGCCTTATGAAAAAACTATATTGTCTTTTGGCGGTGGTCGTGTTGGCGGCGTGTACGCCTGCGCAGAAAAACGCATCCGAATCCGCACGGTGGGAAGCCGAGCGTTGGCGACGCATCAAGATTGATTTCAATAAGACGGAGCATGACGTGAAGGAGTACATCCAACAGTATATTCCTCACGTGACAGATTCGCAGTTTCTGGCGTGGGAGCGTTCCGGCAAGCTGGAATTTTTGGAGATAGAAGGTAAGAAACGTTATTTTCGGAATGCCGCACCCAATTTGTTCCGTATCGATTCGGCAGCGCATACCGTCAAAGTGGAACAAGAAGGCGAGCCGTTGAGTGGTAGCGAGTTGATAAATGCGCTACATCTACCGGCCGTCATCGCAGCGGTAGAGCGTGAGGGCGTAGATACGGTACTTCCTACGCGTTTGACGGTCACTTATACGCTAACGGTGGACGCTGACGTCGTTCCGTCGGGTGAAATCCTACGTTGTTGGTTGCCTTATCCCAAAGATCACCAGCATCGGCAAAAGGACGTGAAGCTGATTGCCGTCAGCGAGGGTCATTACACCCTTGCACCGGATACGTGCGCACATTCCTCCTTGTATATGTCGAAACCGGCGGTTGCCGGAGAGCCGACCGTGTTTAGTGCGGCCTATTCATACACGACTTATGCCGAATGGCACAAGCTAAAGCCGGAGGACGTGCTTCCTTATCAAACGGATGAGCTATATCATACTTACACGGCCGAATGTCCGCCGCATATCGTGTTCTCTGATACGATTCGTGCGTTGGCTAAGCGTTTGGCGGGCAACGAAACCAATCCGTTGCTGGTCGCTCGTCGAATTTTCCGTTATGTGAACGACCATTTTCCTTGGGCATCGGCGCGCGAATACTCTACCATACCGAACATTCCCGAGTATGTTTTGGAGCGCGGGCATGGTGATTGCGGACAAGTGACGTTGCTGTTCATGACTTTATGCCGTTCTTTGGGAATTCCCGTGCATTGGCAGAGCGGTTTCATGATGCATCCGGGCGCATGGAACTTGCATGACTGGGCAGAAATCTATTTCGAGGGAATCGGATGGGTGCCGGTTGACCAATCTTTCGGTATTCCCGTGTTTGCGAACGATGCAGATGTGGAATGGTTCTTTCTGGGCGGAATAGACCGCTGGCGTATGATCGTAAACAACGATTATTCGCGTCCGCTTTACCCGAAAAAGATGTATCCGCGTAGCGAAACCGTAGATTTCCAACGCGGCGAAGTAGAATGGAGCGGAGGTAATTTGTATTTCAATCAGTGGACGTACGATATGGATATTACTTATGACGAAACCGAATGAGCTATTCGGCTTCGTCTAAGTTAATATCAATATCTCCGTCATAGTCGGAGTCTATTTGTACGCCGCTGTCTCCATCTTGATCGGGTTCATCACCAGGTTCTTCGGGTTCCTCTAAACCGGGAAGGTCGCGAACTATCGGAAGAAAGCTGCCGCGAATGACATTCACTTTGTTGGGCGTATAATCTACGCGTATATCGTCATATTCGGCAAGCAGCTGACCGGTATTGTCTTTGATTACAACGTTTAGAGAGACGAATGAACCGGTAGCACCCGTGAATACGTCGTCAAACCCAAGCAAAGATTCATCATCCGTCGTATTTAAATTCAAAGGCACGGTGTACGAAATGTTTTCCTCAGAACCTACCGGTTGCCCCTGCCTGATGTCGAACGTGGTCGGGAAAGAAAAATTATAAGAGAACGTAACCGTATATTTGTCAAGCACGGATTTGTCGGCGGTCGCGTCCAAAAATTCCTGTACGCCGTCGGTTACGACACGAAACTGCGCCGTCGGTCGATGGAGCGTCATATCTATTTCTACGTCCGCCTCATATTTATCCGCGAATTCACTCAGATCTATCGCTGCGGTGGCGTAGTAAGCCTCCCGCCAAGGGTCGCTGCCCTTATAAGGTGCGACGCAAGAAACTCTACCCGTCGGACTGATATTGTAGGCGGAACTGATCGCCTCCGAACCTTGTACGTAATCCGTCCATACGGTAAGCGTATAGGCAGTCGGATCAAGCTTTATATTCAAAGGTAATTCAAACGTACCGCTTTGCGTAGAGATAACGGACGTTTCGCTCGCTACAAGTATGTCGTCTTGGTAGGCAAATACGACTACGCGTTGCTGCGAAGGCAGCGGAGCGCGCGTGAGTGTCACATCTACCGTGTCTGTGGACAGCGAGACTGAGGGGTTTGACAAAGAGAGTAATAGTGATACTTTTGTCTCGGGTTTTAGTAGACGTCCCCGTTCGTAACAGCTCGTAAACAACGTCAAACAAGCCATCAAAAGTAGTGAAGATTGTAAGAAGCGACCGTATAAGCCTGTATGCTTACGGCAAAACATAACGTATTTACTCATATTTTATATGTTTTTAGGCTGTAAAGGAACGAATTATTTGCGGAACGCACAAATAAAAAATGGATTTTTTTAATAATTGAAACACCGCGGTTTTCTACCGCCTTAGTGGCTGTATTTTGCTCGTAAGATTTTTGATTTATCAATGAAGTCGTCGTAGCAACTAACGAAGATATTTTCCGGTGTAACGACCTTGTTTCCACCAGCTGCGTGCGTAGTGGGATGTTATCGTAAGCGGAAATAATAGGTGATGCTTCCCGTTTGATTATTCAACCCGCCGATGGTATTGAACTTTGCCCGACGGGCAGCATCTTCGGCAGCGTTGCGTAGCGTAGCGTTGACCGTGTTGGTACGGCGGTCAATAGAGGTGCCGACGACGTCGCCTTGCTGATTGACCGTGATAGATACCACCACGATGGCCTCTTCATTTGCTTCGTAGGCAGGGCGTGGTAGCGTTCCGTCCCGCAGTGAGCGTCCGCCCAAATCGAATGATCCGTAGCCCGTACCACCTGTGAGTGCTCCCGCCGTTTCCGTTCCTTCCAGCGTACCCTGTACGCCTTCGCCGTTCGTAGCATCGGTGGCGCCGATTTGCGTTCCTTTGCCGAAAGCATCGGATACGCGTCTGTTGGCGGTTTCGGCTGCCGCGCGGCGTGCTGCTTCGGCGCGTTCGGCGGCTATTCGGCGGGCTTCCGCTTCTTCCTGCGCTTTGATTTGTTCGGGCGTTTGCGTCGGAGCCGGTTTGTCTTCTTTCGGAGACAAGGCGACGGTTTCCTCTTCGCCGGTGATCAGGGGCTGCGCGGGGGTGGGAGAAGCAGGTGCGGCTTTGGGAATGTCGGTAGCTACTTGTACGGGTACATAAGTCGTTTGCCTGCCGCCCGAACTACCGAGCGCATTATCTCCCAACATAACGGATACGCCGCTCTCTTCCTCTCGTATCGGAATGGTAAAGCCTACACTGACGAGCACAAGCAGTATCAGCAAGTGAATACCTATGGTAGTCAGCAGGGCGGTCGTTCGTTGTCGGCGTTTGTTCGGATCGGGCATGGCTAACGATTGCGATTCTCGGGCTGGCGGGTGGCCAAAATCATTTTAAACTTGTGCTCGTTGGCAATATTCAGTACGTTCACGATCTCTTTGTAGGGCACGCTTTCGTCGGCATAGAGGGCGATGTACATATCCGGTTCTCTTTGGGCGCAGGTTTGCAGAAATGCGGGCAGTTCCGCCAGTGTCAGTCGCTGTTCCTTCTCGCTGCCGAACGCCGCATAGTAGCGCAGTTGCTTATCGATGATGACGCGCGTCAGTGGTTTGGCCGACGTTTGCTGTTTGCCTTGGGGTAGTAGCACTTTAATGGCGTTGGGAGACACCATCGTAGACGTGATCATGAAGAAGATGAGCAGTAGAAAGATAACGTCCGTCATGGACGCCATATTGAACGCCGGCGAGATTTTATTTCTTCGTTTCAGTGCCATTTGTTACGGGGCTTTCTGAGCCGATTCGTTGAGTAAATCAAGGAAGGCCATGGTTTTTCCCTCCATATTGTTGACTACGCCGTCCACCAACGTCACCAGATAGTTATAGGCGAACATGGCGATGATACCTACGATTAATCCGCCGACGGTCGTTATCATGGCCTCGTAAATACCGCCGGATAGCAGCGTAATATCAATGTTATTGCCGGCATTGGCCATTTCAAAAAACGCCTTGACCATTCCCGTTACGGTACCGAGGAAGCCGATCATCGGCGCGCCGCTTGATATGGTTGCCATAATGGTCAATCCCTTTTCCAGCTTGGCGACTTCAAAGTTTCCCACGTTTTCGATGGCCGCCTGTACGTCGGCAATCGGGCGATCCAACCGTGTAATACCTTTTTCTATCATCCGTGCAGACGGCGTGTCCACCGTGCGGCAGTAATGAATGGCGGATTTGCGTTCGCCTTCGGAGATGTAGTCGCGAATACGTTCCATAAACAAGGGATCTTCCTTGCCGGCGCGGCGAATGACGAGGATGCGTTCTATCAGGATATAGAAGCAGACCAACGACAAAGCCGCTAAGATAATCATGATCCATCCGCCTTTCCACGCCATATCCAACATATTCATCTGTTGTTCGGTCGCGATGGGCGTAAGTACGGGATTCGTCAGCGAATCGGGCGGGAGCGTTTGCAGAAGTGTAGTCAATGTGATCATTGCGTGAGGCATTTTTTATATAAGTGAATCGTTTGTTCCAATCCCATATAGAGTGCGTCGCTGATGAGCGCATGTCCGATGGAAACCTCGTCCAACCAAGGGATGGATTGATGAAGATATGTCAAGTTTTCAAGATTCAAATCATGTCCGGCATTGACGCCCATGCCCAACGAGCGCGCCAACTTGGCAGCAGCTACGAACGGAGCGACGGCGGCTTCCTTGTCGGTCGGATAGAGGGCGGCATACGGTTCGGTATAGAGTTCCACGCGGTCGGTACCGGCTTGGGCGGCACAACGGATAAGTTCCGGATCGGGAGCGACGAAGATGGACGTACGAATACCGGCGGTTTTAAGTCGTTGGCAAACGTCGGACAGAAAATCCGTACATGCTTTCGTATCCCATCCGTGGTTGGAAGTCAGTTGCGCGGGCAAGTCGGGCACCAAAGTGACCTGTGCCGGTTTCACGGTAAGCACGAGTTCCATAAATCGAGCGTCGGGATAACCCTCTATATTGAACTCCGTGGCCAGTAGCGGGCGCAATTCGAATACATCGGAGCGGCGTATGTGCCTCTCGTCGGGACGCGGATGTACGGTGATACCGTCTGCTCCGAACCGCTCACAGTCTCGTGCCACTTGACAAACGTTCGGAACGTTGCCGCCTCTGGCATTGCGAAGCGTTGCTATTTTATTAATGTTTACGCTGAGTTGAGTCATTTCAATTGAAAGGAGTTTGATATTATTCTATGCCTTCGTTTCACTCGGAAACGGCCAAAAGTACGAAAAAACTGAAACGTCCTGGTGTTTTTAGCAAAAAAACAACCACTTTTGCATAGTTTTAAGTGTACGAGGAATGAAAATTACTTTATTTGGCAGTTCCAATTCTCTAAAATCGGAGTCGATGGGGCGTCTCGTCGCCTTGTTGCGTCGTCATGGTGCTACCGTCTCCGTATTCGACGGTACCTCGCCGGCAGAAGATACCGATCTGGCGATCAGTATGGGCGGAGACGGTACCTTCTTGCATACGGTGGGACATATAGGCCGTTGCAATATACCGATATTAGGCGTCAATATGGGGCGATTGGGCTTCTTGGCCGATGTGGCTCCCGAAGAGATGGAAGCGACGGTGGAAGATATTTTCATTGGTCGGTATGATATAGAGGAACGTACGGTGTTGCAATTGACCTGCGACGGCGTGGCGAACGAAAGACAGACGTGGTATGCACTCAACGAGATTGCGGTGCTGAAACGTGATAGCTCGTCGATGATTTCAATCCATACGACGGTCAACGGAAACTATTTGACGACCTACCGCGCCGATGGTCTGATCATCGCTACCCCTACCGGCTCCACCGCCTACTCGCTGAGCGTGGGAGGACCCATTATCGTTCCGCAATCCGGCAATATGGCGATTACCCCCGTGGCACCGCACAGTCTCAACATGCGTCCGATCGTTTTGCGCGACGACGGAGAAATCACGCTGGACGTAGAGAGTCGTAGCCATCACTTTCTGGTGGCCTGCGACGGGCGCAATGAGACGTTTAGAGAGGCGAATCGTCTATGTATTCGCAAGGCGGATTATACCGTCAAGCTCGTCAAACGACCGGAACACGACTTTTTCTATACGCTACGCTCCAAAATGATGTGGGGCGCCGACGGTAGAAGATAAAAGTAGGACTTCCTTTGAATAAGCGGCTGTGATAGTCTCACAACTCGTTTCGATATACGAAAAAAGAGGCAGCTCATTGCGAGCTGCCTCTTGCTCCTCTCTATGAGGTGAGATAAATTATTGAAATGAAAAGGATCTACCATCCATATCCCGTGTCTTCGCTTTCCCAATCGGGTACGCTCACTTCTACGTTGACGTCTTTTCCGTCTTCGGTAGGTGTGATCGTAAACAATAGCGGTAGAATAATATCTTCGTTCAAGTCGAGTTCTTTCGGCGCGACGTCTTGCAGCTTGGCAGCGTATAACTCGTGTCCGTCTGCCGACGTAGTAATCCGTATGGTTACCTCATTGTCGTAGGGATTGAACCGGAACGTACGGAAGTCTGCCAGTTGATAGGTCTCTCCGGCTTGTTGTATGGCGTTTGTCATTTCGTAGCTGCTGGTTATCTTCTGTCCGTCCACGAGAGCTGTTTCCACGTCTGTGCCTTCGGGCAATCCGAGCAGTTCGACGACTACCGGTCCGTCACTTCCTTTGACGAAGGCTTCTACTTCCCAATACTTGGGCAGGAATGTGACGCTTCCGTCATAGTCGTCGTTGATGGTGACGTCTCTGGCTTGTCCGTTCCACAAGGCGTCGCAGTCTCCTGCGTCATAGATGGCGTTCAGCAGTCCATGACTTTGTCTGTTTTCGGCTTCGGTGACATTTTCTTTCCGGTCGTCGTAGGTAATCATGCCGTCGTCGTCATCTTCGTCGTCGACGTTTCCCCAACAAACGAAATGATAGTTTCCTGTCGGCAGATTAAGTTTGACTCCTGGGAAACGTCCTAATTCATCGGCTGTTATTTGCCGGTTTCCGATGCTGTCTCCTTGGTGGTTATAGATGCCTACGTTGACGCTTGTGACTCGTTCGGTGAATGCGTCGTCATTGTACTGCCCACCCAATTCAAAGCGTAGCGTCACACTTCTTTCATCCGTTGTCGGCGGACAGCCGGAGAAGTCTTCTCCATAGCAACCGGCGAGTACTAAGGATATTAAAAAGCCCAGCCACCGGCTGCCGGTTTTCATTTGTTGTTTCATCGGGTTTGCTTATTAAATTTGCACGTTGCGGATAAGTTTTCGCCGTTTGAAATTTGGATAATAAGTCTCTCGTTTCACTCGCAAACGGTGAGAACTTACCTGCCTCCATGCATTATAAATTAAAATTGTCTGTACCGGTTAGTACATGTAATCAACATCTTCATCTGTCCAATCGATGAACGTGGCTTCTACGGTGACATTGACTGTCGTCATCTCCGGATTAGGCGTCGGGTCATCGCCGCCGCCACCGTCGCCACCGCCGCCGGAAGGATTGGGATCGGGGTTGCCGCCGCTACCGGTTCCTTTAACGCCGAATGACAGATTGATAATACGATAGATGTAGCCCGGTTCCAAACTGGTGATAAGCTCGGCCGGCTCTGCTCCTTTGTTCTTGAATATCTTACCTACGGTCAACCATTTGTCGCCTTTATAAGCATTCTGATCGCCGCCTGCGGTACCGTCAATGGCGACGAGGTCTTTCAAATGTACGATGATATGTGCCTGTGCCGCATTCGTAAATGTCGGAGCCAAAAGGTTGTACCCCCATACGTCGGCATTTGCATCGGTAGCCGTTGTCGTCGCAGTAGCAATAGGTGCATAGGTATAAGGAGCCGCATTCGTTATGTTGGAAGCGATACCGGTGTTTTGTATTACCAATGCACTGCTGGCATCGTCGCATAAGATTCCTTGCAGATTGGCGTATTTGCCTTCGCCGGTCGTGCTGTAATATTTACCGGTTTGTTCCCATGAGATATGATTGGAGGTCTTCGTACCGACGATCGACATATCTTTGTAGTAATTGTTGATGTAAATACCTGCCAGCGTGAAAGATTGTACGCCGGCCAGCGTATCAGTTGGTTGTTTGGCACTATCATCATGCGTTTTGCTGGGCAACCACATGCGGTTTCCGCTGATTGAACCTATCTCAATACGTGCAACAATCGGCTTTACCTTGATATTCGAACTATACGTGACCGGGTTGCCGGCACTGGCGTGGATCTCATCTTCTCCGAAGAACGTTACCTTTGCTACGCCTTTGTGCTCGGGATCGTATTGACTTTCAACCGTCATTTTCAACTTGTCGCGCAAGTTTTCTCCGACAATCGGATAAGAATAGGCTTCTGTTACGTTTGCTTTTGAAAGGTTGCCTACGACGCAAGTGGTAATCGCGGTAGTCGGTACGTTCGTAATCAGTGTTCCGTCTGTGAGAGTTGTCAGTCCGACTTTCCCTGTATTCTCGTCATACTTAGCTGTCTTGTTAGTAAAGTCAATGGTGACGACTTTTGCAATTTGATAGTTGGCGTCTACGAAATAGATCGATGCATCTGCTAAGTTGGTTGCTGTTGGTGTGGCGTTCGGAACGTGCTTGCCGACCGCACGCGTTACACTTTGCCCGTGCGACAATTTGAACAAGACGGCTTTATTGCCTTCGGTCATCCCTTCGTCCTCTTTCGAGCACGAAGCCATGACCATTGCCATTGCCACTGCGGCAACGAGCATCCATTTGAAATGAATCATTCTCATACTTGTTATCATTAAAAAATTAGAAATTAGGTAAATTACCTGTTTTGTTTTATGTTTATACTTGCTATATGAATATAGTATTTACTTGTCTTCGAAATAGATCCGTATATATGCTGCGTTGCGCATGCGCGGGAAGAAATTCGTTTTAATATACTGATAAGGCTTCCCGTCGTCCAATCGCATCAACGTGCCCAATCGTCCGACGTTGCGTGCGCTATCCCAGATGGGCGTATGGTCGATAATGTCGATAATCTTTTGTTTATCGAGCATATTCGACTCTTCGACCAACATGCGTAGTCCTTGCCAATCGGTCGCTCCGTTGAAAATTGCCATATTGTCGGCGTTCAATTTGCTATGCTGTAAGATGTAGTTCTTCATCGCATCGGCGCGCTCCTGACCCAATCGTTGATTCACCTGAGAGTTTCCTTCGGGCGAGGTAAAGCCTGCGATTAATACTTTGGATATGCGGCTGTCTTGGGCACGCTCAAACGTGTGTATCACAGACATCAGCGTGTCCAAGGTCGCTCTGTTTACTTCGTAGGCCGGATCAATCACGGCGTGTCCGACAGGGAAGTAAATGAACAAGGCATTGCGTCGTTCGGCCTCCGTCGGTCCGGCGTTTTGCCTAAACTCGGATGCCGGCACGACGAAGTTGTGGCGAGACGCCAGCTTGTTTCCTGTGCTTGCCGTCGCAGGTAGCGTTTTTGCGCCCAGATAGATGGTGTCGTGTACCGTTTCTTTGATATATACGGTATCTCTAAGCCATTCCAATTTGGTAAGTAGCGTGTCGTTGGTCGTCTGTTGGCTGTTCCCGCAACCGATTCGCATATCTGATACTTTCAGGGAGGCATTTGTCATCCATGCTTGATAGGGAACGGTGGCAAAGTAGGCCACTTCTTTTCCCGGGCGCAAGTAGAACGTTTCGTCGCCGAGCAGGGTAGAGAGAGACTCCTTCCCTTTATCGGCACGGTCGTGTCGTGCGGCAGCAATGGCAGCGCGCGATCCTTGTACGGCGATAAACGGTAGCGTACGGTTTTGTGTCTCGGTTGTGAGCGTGGGCATCAATACTTGCGTGCATCCGCCGCTTGCGGCCTTTTTCTCGATAGCGGCGTGAAAAGAAATTGTCAGTTCGTCGCCGGACTTATGAACTTGTACCTCGCTGATACGTACGCCTTTGGGCGTTTGCGCCGTCGCACAGATGAGCGTCGGCAGTGAGAGGAGCAATAGTGCAATACTTCGTTTCATTGTTTTATCTATTGTTGTTTGTGGAATATCTATAAAGTATATACTAAGGAGATCGCCGCATTTGTCGGCCCGAGCCAAGTCTTTTTCTCGGACGTCGAAATGGGACTACACGTTGCGCACGGATATTTGTCGAATCGGAAGTGTACTACTCCTGCTCCGATAGCGGCTTCAATGCCCCATCGACGGTCGATCATCCAATGGTAACCATAGGTTAGTTCACCGCCGTAGCCGGTACCGTCGTAACGATAGGCGCGATCAAGTAATCCGAAGAAGGAGTGTTGGCCTACGTTGTAACGGGTAAAGATAGCTCCGGCTCCAAAAAAATGTCCGTTGAAGCGTTCGCATAACCAGTAGCGATAGTCGGCGCGGAAAATGGAGTGAACCAATTTCTTATTGCTCGTCTCGGAGCCTTTCCTGTTCCAACCGTTGTAACTGCCTGAGAAGGCCAATGTACTTCGTAGCGAAAGTCCTATTTCCAAGGACAGGTTCGGTGTAAGAGCCGCCGCGTCGTACAATAGGTTGGTGCCGACGGCAAAGCGTGGAAGCGATTGTTGCCATACGTGCAGTAGTGAATCCTGAGCGGCCGGCAATTGCGCAAAAACGCTTGTGAAGTTAAGGAAGAAGGGGAGGGAAACAAAAAGTATTCGCTTCCCAACCCGACTAACCAACATAGAACTGTTTTCATCTTTCTTGCATGTGTGCAATACTTGTCTCATTCTTATCATTTTGGTTTGTGTTGTAGATAAATCGTGTCGTTTATAAAGAATAACAAATATCGTTTGCGGTTGGTTCATGAAAAAGCGAAAAAAATGCATCTAACCCCCAAACTTTAACCTTTGTAACGAAAATGAAATGGTTGTGCGCCTTATCTTTGCGCCCGATTAAGAGTATTCACCCAATCATAAGATGATGCTAAAATTCATACGTGATTTCTTTCGTCCGGCACCGGCTAAGCCTGTCCTCGTCGAGGATAAAAAGCGATTAGTAAAACTGCAATGGGCGGTATTTCTTTCTTCTACTATCGGCTACGGCTTATATTATGTATGCCGCATGAGTTTTAATATCGTGAAGAAACCGTTAGTAGACGAGGGCATTTTCAGCGAACAACAATTAGGTATCATAGGATCCACGTTAATGTTCTCGTACGCATTCGGTAAGTTTGCCAATGGCTTTATGGCCGATCGCATGAATATCAATCGCTTTATGACGTTCGGTCTATTGCTGTCTTCCGTTATCAATCTCGCATTGGGTTTCTCTCACTCGTTTTGGATGTTCGTCGTTCTTTGGGGATTGAATGGTTGGGTGCAAAGCATAGGGTCGCCCAGCTCGGTAGTCGCTCTCTCCCGTTGGATGGACGATAGTCAGCGCGGCACATTCTTTGGCTTCGGCAGTATCGCGCAAAATATCGGTAAAGGTTTTACATATATAGGTATCGCTGCCATCGTGAGTGTGGGCGGTTGGCGTTGGGGATTTGAGGCGTCTGCCTTCATGGGTTTCGTGGGAGTGTTGCTGCTTTATTTTTTCTTTCATGATAGTCCGCCGGCCAAAGGACTGGTGCCTGTCATGAAAGCCCAAGAGCGGACTGCATCCGTGGGCGCGATGCAAAAAGCCGTCCTTCGGAATCCGGCTATATGGGTGTTGGCGTTGTCGAGTGCTTGCTTATATATATGTCGAGAAGCCATTGATAGTTGGGGAATCTTCTTCTTGCAGACCAACAAGGGCTATGAAGGTATTGAGGCGAGTTCTATTATAGGTATCGCCGCCGCTGTCGGGATTGTCGGTCCTTTGCTTTCAGGCGTCGTTTCCGATGTGTGGTTCGGGGGCAGCCGAAATATTCCCGCGTTGTTCTGTGGCATTTGCAATACGGTAGCGATGACTGTATTTGTCTTCGTGCCTGCCGGTTATTTCTGGGTGGATTTTGTGTCTATGATTGTCTTTGGCGTCTCCACCAGTGCGTTGGTTTGTTATTTGGGCGGTATGATGGCGATAGATATTGCACCGAAGAAAGCGTCCGGTGCTGCGTTGGGAGTAGTAGGCGTAGCAAGTTATATCGGTGCGGGTTTACAAGAAATCATTAGCGGTCATTTAATAGGTTCCAATAAATCTGTCGTGGGCGACCTCATCGTATATGATTTTTCAACGATTCGTTTCTTCTGGATTGGCGCGGCTGTTGTATCCTTATTGTTATGCGCCGCTTTGTGGAATGTGAAGCGTCGGTGATTTTTTTATGGGTCTGTTTTGCTATCTCGACTGAACAGTCTATCTTTGCGCAACAAACCAAAAGCAAAATATGAAGAGAACTTTTGTCTTGTTGCTAATTTCATTGGCACTGCTACTCTCACGCGGTCATTTAATGGCACAAGAAGTACATGCAGCCACCGATACAATTACAGTGGACGGGGCTAAATATGTACGAATAACTCCTGTCCACCACGTAAAGAAAGACTCCCTCCCACCGTCTTTGTTGTATCTGTTTTATTTCGGCAACCGAGAGCACTTGCTGAACAATCCGTATTGGCTGGATCAGATAGCGCATAATCCGGCTTATTATCGTTTATGGATGCCTAACACCTATTACGATTCGCCGATTCGACGTTTGGCGGAGAATTTGGCTCCGAAAGAATTGTCTATCTATCAAGACAGTTCGTTGATCCGAATGGCCGAACGTCTTCTCCCTTTTGATAAAGAGAAGTATGAGAGAGCCGAGCGTACGCAGGAAAGTATAGACAAAGTGCTCCTCACCATGTACCTGAATGATCCGTTCACGTATCGTAGAAATATAAATGATATAAGGAATGTAAAGGCTTTTCGGACTACCGCCTTGGCCGGTCCTGCCAGTCAGCCTATCCGGCGTTTCTTGCAGCCTGAGTTGCCTCCGGAACAAGAAACTCCCGAAGCGCAGATTATCGCCCGTCGTCCCAATTTCTGGACATACGGAGGAAACGGCTCCTTGCAATTTACGCAAAACTATATATCGCCGAACTGGTATAAGGGCGGCGAGAGTGCGAATGCGCTCATAGGTAATCTATTGCTCTCCGCCAATTACAACGATAAACAATATATCGAATTTGAGAATTCCTTTGAGATAAAGAACGGATTTACGACGACGAGCGGAGATTCGTTGCATAGTGTGCGTATCAACACGGACATCGTAAGAATATATAGTAAATTGGGTATTAAGGCTATTCAGCGGTGGTATTATACGGCAACTGCGGAATTTAATACGCAGTTCTTCAATAACTACAAAAGTAACAGCACGACTCTTTCGTCTGCTTTCTTTGCGCCGGCCAACTTTATCGTATCGCTGGGTATGGACTGGAAGATGCAGAAGGATAAGATTAACTTCTCGTTGCTCCTTTCTCCGTTGACGTATAATTGGCGCTATGTCGGAAACAAAGCCGTTGACGTGACCGCTTTCGGTATAGAAGAGGGAAAGCGTAGCCGCAACTTCTACGGTTCGAAAGCGCAGGTGGATATGGACTGGAAGATACTGCCCATTCTGACGTGGAAGACGCGTTTCTATTATTTTACGAGTTATGAGACCGTACAAAGCGAATGGGAGAATACGCTCAACTTCATTCTGAATCGTTACCTCTCGACGCAATTGTTCGTGCACGGACGCTTTGACGACGGTGCAGCGCGTAAAGAAGGCCGGAGTTATTTTCAATTGAAAGAGATACTTAGTTTCGGTATCAACTATAAATGGTAAGGAATAACGGTACGTCTACTATTATATGGCATCGCAGATAGAACATCAAGGTATCGTGGAAAGCATAGACGGGGACTGTTGCGTGGTGCGTATCGTGCAGACTTCTGCGTGTGCATCGTGTACTGCCCGTTCGCTATGTTCATCGGCCGAGACGAAAGAGAAACTGATAACAGGCCGGTCGGCGGTGGACGGCATCCATGTGGGCGATTCCGTGCGTATCGTCGGTCGTACGTCCGTAGGCTTAAAGGCTGTACTCTACGCCTTCGTCATTCCTTTTTTAATAGTGATTGTCACACTTTTCTCCGTATCCGACTTGACGCATATAGGCGAAGCGGGAGCGGGAATGATAGCTCTATTGGCCTTGGTGCCCTACTATGGAGCGGTCTATCTGTTGCGCAATCGACTAACGAAAGAATTAATATTTTCCATCTACTTAATTTAAATACGCTAACCCCTTATGAATTTGATTCTAATTGCAGTAGTTTTTCTCGGGATGATTGCATTTATTATCGCGCTGGTATTGTATGCCGCCTCCAAGAAATTTGCTGTATATGAAGACCCGCGTATCGCACAAGTATCGGCTCTGTTGCCGCAAGCCAATTGTGGCGGATGCGGTTATCCGGGATGCAATGGCTTTGCGAATGCGTGCGTCAAAGCCGAGACGCTGGACGGGAAGCTCTGTCCGGTGGGCGGCGCGGAACTGATGACGAAGATTGCTTCGCTGTTGGGCATGACTGTGGTGACGGCCGAACCGATGATTGCCGTAGTGCGATGTGCCGGTACCTGCGAGGCTCGTCCCCGCTTGAATACTTACGACAGTGCGCCGAGTTGCGCCATCGCGGCTGCCCTTTATGGCGGCGAGACCGGTTGTAGCTACGGATGTTTGGGTTGTGGCGACTGCGTGTCTGCCTGTACCTTCGGTGCGATAACGATGAATCCGGCTACCGGTTTGCCTGAGGTAAACGCTGATGTTTGTACGGCATGTGCAGCCTGCATGAAAGCCTGTCCGAAACATATTATAGAGATGCGTGCCAAAGGGAAGAAAGACCGTCGGGTGTACGTCTCATGTGTCAATGCGGACAAAGGAGCACTCACGCGGAAGGCTTGTACCGTCGGTTGTATCGGTTGCGGCAAGTGTGTGAAGACTTGTGCCTTTGAAGCGATTACGATGAGAGATAATCTGGCATACATAGACTATCGGACGTGCAGACTGTGTCGCAAGTGCGTAGAGGCTTGTCCGCAGCAGAGTATTGTCGAACTGAATTTCCCGCCGCGTAAGCCGAAGGAAGAGTCGGCGGTCGAATCTGTTCAATCCATCTGAAACTATAACGATTAAAGATATGTTGAAAACATTCAAACGGGGAGGTATACATCCGCAGGAGAACAAACTCTCGGCGGC
>JAISIB010000137.1 GCA_031262265.1 Prevotellaceae bacterium | reverse complement strand
AAATAGCGTTTTTAAGCATGATTTCCCTGATGGTTGAGCTTACTTCTTGCGGAGCAATGAAAGGATTGACCGTATCGCTGGATAGCCTGAACGGAGAGTGGACAATTACCGAACTGAACGGCATCGCGGTGGTGCCCGCGGCGGGACAGGAGCTACCTACATTGACATTCGACACAACGACCGGAAGTGTTTCCGGCAATGCCGGATGCAATCGGGTGACGGGAAGTTTTGACACTACTGCCAAGAAAGGGACTATCGACCTGAGCAAAATGGCCGCTACGCGTATGATGTGTCAGGATATGACGATGGAACAAAATGTTCTGAAAGCCATCGCACAAGTGAAAGGCTATCGTAAGGCCGGCGAAGGCATGGCGTTGACAAACGGCAGGCGACCGGTACTCGTACTGACCAGAAAATAAAATTTAGCCGCCCGCATAATCAATTATGTGGGCGGCTAAATTCAATTAGATACCTTGTTATCGTGCTGCCAACCTTGCGCTTTTAGCGCAAACTCTTGACCGTCGCGCGTAATCAGGCAAGAACCGTCGTCGGGCTTGGTCATATAGCCTATAAGCTTGATACCTTTCAACGCCATGACCTTTTCACGGTCTTCCAACGGTACGGTAAACAACAATTCATAGTCCTCGCCGCCATTCAGCGCGCAGGTACTTAAATTCATATTAAACTCTTCGGCCATGACCGCCGTTTGATAATCTATCGGGATATGTTCTTCGTACACACGACAACCTACCCCGCTCTGTTTACAAATGTGCAGCAATTCGGAAGATAGCCCGTCCGATATATCTATCATAGACGTCGGACGAATTCCTGCGTCGGATAGTTGCTTGACGACGTCACCTCGTGCTTCAGGTTTCAGCTGGCGTTCGAGCAGATACTCTTTTCCTGCAAAATCCGGCTGTATGTCTTCCTTTTGCCCGTGGAAAACGGCTTTTTCCCGTTCCAATAGTTGCAGCCCCATATAGGCTCCGCCCAAATCGCCGCTCACGCAAATGAGATCTGTGGGCTTGGCGCCGCTACGATACACCACGTCTGCGGCATCCCCGATACATGTACAACTAATGGCCAATCCTGTCAACGAAGAACTCGTGTCTCCACCGACAACATCAACTTCGTGTCGCTCGCAAGCCAAGCGTATGCCGGCATACAACTCTTCGACGTCTTCTACCGAGAAACGTTTGGACAAAGCTACCGAAATCGTCAACTGACGTGGCTTCCCGTTCATCGCATAAATATCCGAGAAGTTCACCATCGCCGCTTTGTAGCCCAAATGCTTTAAGGGAACGTATGTCAAATCGAAGTGAACGCCCTCCATCAAAAGGTCTGTGGTGACCAACACCTCTTTGTCGGGATAAGAAAGTACGGCCGCGTCATCACCGACGCCTCGCTTCGTCGATTCGTTGACCGGCGTAATTGAAGCCGTCAGTCGGTCTATCAAACCGAACTCACCCAACGTAGATATTTCCGTTCGCATACTCAATTAATCAGCCCGATTGATGAGTTCGCGCATGATGGTCGTCATCAATGGTTGGGCGGCATTGGCAGCTTTCTGCACCTCTTCATGCGAAACTTTCTCGACAATTCCTTCAACACCTAAATCTGTGATGACAGACATGCCGAAAACTTTGATTCCACAGTGGCGGGCTACAATAACCTCCGGCACGGTGGACATACCGACGGCATCCGCTCCGAAGTAGCGAAACATTCGATACTCCGAGGGAGTTTCAAATGTAGGTCCTTGCGTACCTATATAAATTCCGTCCTTCACGCGAATATTTTTTTCGGCCGCAATCTGCTTCGCTTGCCGTATGAGTGCAGCATCATACGCTTCACTCATATCCGGAAAACGGTCGCCGTATAAATTACGACCGCGCAACGGATGCTCGGGAAAGAAGTTAATGTGATCACGTATAATCATCAATTCTCCGATCCGAAACTCCGGGTTCATTCCCCCCGCAGCATTGGAAACGAACAACCTTTGAATTCCTAATTCCTTCATTACTCGAACCGGAAAAGTTACTTCCTTCATCGAATAACCTTCGTAGAAATGAAATCTTCCTTGCATGGCCACGACATCTTTGTCCCCAAGTTTTCCAAATAGCAACTTTCCCGAGTGACCTTCGACAGTCGATAGCGGGAAGTGCGGGATGTCGGCGTACAGAATCTCCGTTTTGTTTGTAATTTCATCAGCAAGACTGCCCAATCCGGTACCCAGAATAATAGCAGTCTTTGGTGTGGTGTGCATCTTTCCTTTGAGGAATTCAGCCGTTTCTTGGATTTTTTCTAACATAATCACACACATTTTTCAATAATACTTTGTCGTTGTCTTTAAGTATTGCCACCTTTACCGGTAACATATACAGAGTTTTGCGGATGTTTTCGTTTGTATCTAAATACGGACTTTGACGCAGGCGAACCGCATCTTTCTCCGTCGTTATCAACCATTTCTTTTTATTTTTACAGGCTTCCCATCGCTCGGTAATCAGTCGAATATCTTTCTGCGTAAATTCGTGGTGATCGCCAAAAGCCAAGAGGTGTACGTTTGGGGTATATTTTTTCAATTCTTCTTCGAGCGTATCCGGCGCAGCGATACCGGTGACGAGCAAAACATCCTCATCCGAAGCAATACTATGAAGCGGTACAGCAGATCCGCCTTCGGAAAATACAGGAGTCAACTCGCCGTACACAAAAGTCGAGAAGAAAAGGGACTGATGCGGGCGCAAATGCAGACGTTTGCCTATAATATTGAAATCTATCGGCTTTATATTTGCCGGACACTTAGTCACTATTACTATTTGTGCCCGCTTTTTCTGTCCGGCCGGTTCGCGCAAACGCCCCGCAGGCAGCAACGCATCATCACAGAATAGGCGGCGATAATCCGTTAGCAGTATGTTCAATCCGGCATTGACGTAGCGGTGCTGAAACCCGTCGTCCAACACAATTACATCCACGCGCGGCTTCAATCCCATCAGTCGAGTAATACCTCGCCGACGGTCTTTGTCTACCGCAACTACTACATCAGGATATTTTGTCCATATCTGATAGGATTCGTCCCCTATACTTTGTGCCGTACAACCCGTCTTCGCCAACAAGAAGCCCTTCGTTCGCCGTTTATACCCCCTACTTAATACCGCGGGGCGGCAAAGTGTTTGCAACTGAGACAAGAGGAACTCCGTATGAGGGGTTTTGCCTGTTCCACCGGCGACTAAGTTACCCACACAAATAACGGGGATATCAAAATTACTAACCTGCAAAATCCCCCAATCAAAGAACTTATTGCGAATAGCCACTACGATCCCATAAAAGAAGGCGAGAGGATACAGCCACTTATATATGTGTATGGGATAATCTTCCACAAAAACCAATTAGCGAATGTCTATATCGTACGGTAAACGTGCTTGAATCGGATCGGTGCTTTGCAAATTATCCAACATCACAAACGTAGGATACCATGCTCCCAACTTACGCTTCATTACTCGCGCTTCGAGATAGGCACTGGCACCGCCGTTCAACAAATTGTCGAAGAAACTCTGCTGCGCAGGATACTCCACCAACGTATACGTCTCCACGCCGGCACGTTCGACTGCGATCTCCAACGCACGACCGATTCCGCCCAATTCATCCACCAAGCCGAGTTCTTTTGCACGGACGCCCGTCCATACACGACCCTCTGCGATGGCTTTGATCGCGTCAGTTGTCATATTTCGTCCCTCTGCACAGCGGGAAACAAACAGTTCGTAGCCTCGATTAATCATCGTTTGCATCTTTTCCTTCTCTGCCGGATTCATTCCGCGACCCGGAACGCCCAACGGGAAACCCATCAACGACATGTTTGCCATATCGGCAAATGTATTTGTCTTGGCCATATCGAAAGTAATGCCCAGCTTATTGGTCAGTTTCGAGGTATTTGGGAACATACCGAAGATTCCTATGCTTCCCGTCAGCGTAGTCGGTTCTGCTAAGATATAGTCTGCTCCCGCTGAGATATAGTATCCGCCCGAAGCGGCATAGTCGCCCATCGACACGATAACCGGCTTTTCTTTTTTCAATTCCTCAATCGCATACCAAATCTGTTCCGAACCGAAAGCACTTCCGCCCGGAGAATTGACACGCAGCACGACGGCTTTCACATCTTCATCCTCTTGCAATTTTTTCAAGTCTTTGATTACTTTCGACGACACTATTTCTTCCGCTCCCATCAGAGGAGAAGATTCTCCGCTATCTATTCCGCCGGAAGCATAATAGACTGCAACGATCTGACCGCTCTTGTCTTTGGGTACATTGCGCTTCACGTTTATCATATCACTCAGGGATAATATATTCAAGTCGTCATCTTCGTCAATACCCATCTTTCGTTTAAGCACCTTGCCCACGTCGTTTTTGTAAACTAAGGTATCTATCATATTTGCCAATACGAAATCTTTTCCTTCCCCAAAGGCGACGCCGTTATCAGTCAAGCGATTCAAATCTTCCACAGAGATATTTCGCGCATCGGACACCGCTTGCGACATTTCACTCCAAATATCTCCAATATATGCCTGTACTTGTTCGCGATTGGCGTCGCTCATTTTGGTTTCTATGTACGGTTCTACCGCCGACTTGTAAGTTCCCACCTTAAATATCTGCATTTCGACACCCAGCTTGTCCAATGCTTCTTTATAAAACAGGATGTGACCCGCCAGCCCGCGCCAATCAATCATACCTTGCGGATTAAGCATAATCGTGTCTGCGACGCTCGACAGATAATACAAGCTTTGCGGATAATTATCGGAGTAAGCATAGATAAATTTACCGGTACTTTTAAAATCCAGCAATGCGTTGCGAATTTCCTGCAACGATGCAAAATTTGCCCCGAAGCTACCAGCTTCTATATAGATTCCTTTGATTTGCTCGTTCTCTTTGGCTTTCTTAATAGAGCTGAGAATGTCATTCAGCCCGTAACTTTCGCCACTTCCTCCCATCAGTTTGTCCAACGGATTGCTTTGTACGCGCTCGGAAAGAGTTCCTTCCAACGTTAATTTCATCAGCGAGTTATCTTTCACTACCGTTTCGCCACCCGTGCCCGAGAGCATGGCTGTCATAGTACTGATTCCGATAAAAAACATGACAATGCCCGCCAAAATAAGACCGACCAAAGTCGCAAAAGTAAATTTAATAAAGTCTTTCATAACTTAAAAATATTAATTGTTTCGTATTAGGTTCTTTAATATCAGTTAGAAAATGCAAAGGTATGAGAATAATTCGAGAATACAAACCTTCTTTATTCCGCGTTTTCCTGATGTGTCAAAAGTCCTATCTTTCTGACGTTCTCTTCAAACTTTTCCGGCTGCAACGAACTGTTCTTCAACTGGCTGCGATAGGAATATATCGTGGAAATCGAGTGTCGGATGAATCCGGCAATCTTTGCGCTGTCCGTAATTCCCAGACGAATCAGTGCATAAATACGCAACTCGGTATTCAACAGGGCATTACTTTTCGGCACTTGCCGTTTATCCGGTGGGAACAAACCATTAAACTCTTCGATAAACGTTGGATAGATACGCAAAAACGTTTCATCGAAATTTATGAAGAAGTTATCCAATTCTTTGTCTATAAAACGATAGGATCTCAACTGTTTTGCCAACGTTTCTATCTCTCCGTTTTGCACCAAGCGATGCAAACCGCGACGGTAGTCATCCATCTTTTCAATGTAGTCGGAACATAGTTCGATGAACTTCCCGAGATAACCTTCTTTCACCTTATTCGTTTCACTTAATTTTAGATTGACCGAAGATAACTCATCGTTCAATTTTTGCGTACGCATATTCGAGGTATGCAAGTTCGCATTTAATTCGTTCAGTTTCCGATTGGTTTCCGACAACTCTTTACGAATGCGTGCTACGCGCCTCATCTCCCAGTAGCTGTATATGGCTGCCACTACCAACAAGATAGCCAATATACTCACCGAAATGAGATACGTGTGTAACTTACGTTCTTGACGCAAAGTTAATTCTTGGTACGCACTGTTGATAACGGGAAATAATTTTGCAATCTCGTACGCTCTAAAATGCGCGTTGCAAAATATGGCGTCATTCAGCGACGAAAGCATACAGCGATATGCCAAATCTATTTTTCCTTCCTCGTAAAGCAAAAATGCCAGATTCATCATCGACGCATTCTCCTTAATCGCATTTTTCAAGTCATAGATAGCTGACAAAGCTAAGTGCTTTTTCTGCATTTCAACGTTTCCGGTACGCTGATAGAAGGTGGATAGGATATTTTCGGCAATGGCACGCTCTCGATTCTCATTATCCGACTCCGCCAACATCTGTTGTAAGGCCTGAATGGCATCCGGTAAACGATCTTCATCGGCAAGTTTTTCGGAGAGCTGAATCGTATAGGAGAACGAGTTCGGTTCTACGAGCGATAAGAGAGAATCTCGATACAACGCCATCTGTTTGTAGTACGGATTAGTGCGGTCGTTTTCGCTATAATACAGGCGGAGATTTGAAATGAAAACACTTGAATATATAAAAAGGAATTTTA
>JAISIB010000115.1 GCA_031262265.1 Prevotellaceae bacterium | reverse complement strand
TTGAATCTCGCGTAGTAGTCTGTCGTACTATAGCCGTTCCTTCCACTAAGATCGGTCGTGTATATTTGCAGACCCGGTGCCATGATGTCAAGTGATGCGCCGTAGTTACTTCCCCAGTTGGTTTCTCCGTCGGGGCTGCTCGGAGTCTTACGAACGGGCGTCGTGCTCATAGCACCTACGGCGAGGATGTCGGGATTACTATTGGCCGGATAGTTGACCGTGCCGCTATTGTCATTGCCGACAGAGAATATTACGATACATCCTTTTCCGTTGCGGCCTTGCGTCAGTGCTGCGGTGATTGCATCGTCGATGAGTGCGCTTTGCGTGCTGGATGACCAAGAATTATTGATTATCGATGCACCATTGTCAATGGCGTAAATGATAGCATTGGCGCGTTTTTGTCTACTGTCTGCTGTCGAAGCGAGCGTATTGCTGATAGACATGACCGGAGACTCGGGAGCAATTCCCGCGATGCCGATACCGTTGTTGGCAACGCCGCTTATAATACCGGCTACGGCTGTTGCATGATTTCCATAGACGACACTGCCTGCACGACCGGTTTCGGAGTTGTAGCTTTTGCCGTATACGTTCAAATCTGCGTGATTCAACTCGATACCTTGGTCGACTATGGCCACGATTACGTCGGAACTTCCCTTCGTAATAGAAGCGGCTTCAAGCGCATGGATACTATTCAGATTCCACTGTTTGCTTACATACGTATCATTGTAAGATGCGGCGTTCGAGGGGGAGGCTTCTGCATTTGTTTCTGCACTTAGATAAGTTTGCTCCTCTTCCAAATCAATCAGATCCGCTTCGGCGGCTTCGAAATATCCGCTTTCATAAAAAAGGTTGGCCATTTCCAAAGCATTGCCGTATGACTCTGCTGTACATTCCAGCATGTACCATAACGGCATTGCTTTGTTTTGACCCAGATTATTGACGTTATAGGCGCGGCAAAGTGCGTTCAATTTGCTGATAGAGCCTTGCGTCTTCAGTTTTACATAGAATATTTGACTAACGGCCAATTCTGTGCCGTCATCTGTTTCTACCACTTTGGATGTCAGCTTACCTTTGCGAGGTAGCGGCGTATGATCTGTCCAAGTATTGCCCAATCCGCGCGTACTTGGGTCTATTGCTACAATACCCCACGCGATACCGCTCGTAACATAGCTACCGTCGGCGCGTGTTTCTATCGGATTGGTTATTTGATCCCTGCGTATGTCAGGTACGTCGCTTAAATCGTTAGCCGTATCATACAATACGAAGATTTTGTCGTCAACTACATGTAGAGGGATTTGTTTTCCTTTGTACCAGTAATAATTACTGTGAAGAGTCTGGTTTGCGGTCGGTTCGGCAACCACCGGTGTTTCATTGGCGAAGATTTCGTCCATTTCGTTTGAACATCCTGCTATAAAAAGCGACGTTCCGATTGTGAGTAATGTAGCTACTGTGGCTACGATGGATGGTTTTAGTAACATATTTATGGTTTTCAATTGGTTTATATTTTCGTTTTAGCACTAATTTGTTTTGAAAACTGTATAAAGTAAACGAATCTATCGCTAAATTGTTCTGAAAAAAGTGTGTTTTAACACAATTCGCTTGAAAAATGCTATGAAGATGTGGTGAAAGTAGGGCTTGACGAATTATTGAGCGTCTTGGATTCGATACTTTATGATTGCCCGAGACAAAATTCCTTTTTGGAAATCTGCATGAGGTTTGGGAGCGCGTTGGCGATAATCGTTATTCTGTTGTTCACGGTAGTGGATTGCTTCTTCGAAATGTTTCTTTCGACTTCGATCCTCACAAGTATATTATCGGATGGTTTGCCAATCTGTTTATTCCGGTATTATAGATCACTTGATAATTAGTGTGGATAAGTAGAAGATTCAGTTAAAAGTAGAAGTTGCACAAATCGTTTTGCCGTTTTATACAGCTCCATGCGGATGCTGGAGAGTATTTACCGGATGAATGTTTTTTTAGCCGCCGATCCAATTCCTTGCGTAAATTATCGGAACTTTTGCTCATTTAGTTGTTTATTAGTTTTTTATCCGTACTTTTGCACCAGCCACCATGCAGTGGTCCGGCCTTCTCCCCGAAAGGGGTTTAGACCCATCCTCGGGCAGATTTGATTTATATCAGGTCTGCCTGTTGTATTTCAGGGCGGAGAAATAAAGCTTCTCAATACCATAAGATTCAATCAAGAGTATCATCCGAATCGGATGCAACGCCGCCGTGCTTTTATTGGGTCGGAGTTATCCAATGCAGATTTTACACTCTCCAACAATCTTGTTAGTTATTTTATATGTAATGGGTATTGAGTCATTCTACGGAGATAATACCTTTTCCTCCTTAGAAAACTTCTCATACGGCTTTGATAAGATTCTTATCAGCCGCGAAAAGATTCTTTTTCTTTTTGATTTCTATATCTCTAACTTAAAGATATAAACCTTTAACCTGAAAATATGTATTTCTAACTTGAAGATATATATCTCTAAGTTAGAGATAGAGTTTTCTCAGTCAGTAGGGATTTTATCTATTGGGCTGAGTGTTTTTAGAAAGGCGGTTGTCAATCTATCAAGGCAGCTAAACGAGAGAACTAAGCCGCCGGTGAAAATTTTCTCGGTGCACAGATGAAAAACAACCGTGAAATTTCTATCTTTGCCCCAATCTATCATTCAACAAACGTTCGGATTATGAGTAAACTCTTTCCCATCGGTATTCAGAACTTCGAGAGCCTCCGACAGGATGGCTATATGTATGTAGATAAAACTGCGTTGATATATGCGCTGGTGAAGACAGGCAGATATTACTTCCTGAGCCGTCCTCGCCGTTTTGGCAAAAGTCTGTTGATCTCTACGCTACGCGCCTATTTCGAGGGGAAACGGGAGTTGTTCGGGGGCTTGGCTATCGAACGATTGGAGGAAGATTGGCAGGCGCATCCGATCCTACACATAGACTTGAACACCGAAAAATACGATACGCCGCAAAGTTTGGAATCTATTTTGAACTTCACGTTAGGCGAGTGGGAACAATTATACAGCACCGACCCTTCGGAAGTTTCACTGGCCTTACGCTTTCGGGGTATCGTCAAACGCGCCTGCGAGCAGACCGGTAAGCGGGTAGTCATTTTGGTAGACGAGTATGATAAACCTATGCTTCAGGCTATCGGAAACGAGGAGTTGCAACAGAGTTTCCGTACGACGTTGAAACCATTCTATGGGGTGTTGAAGACGATGGACGCCTACATTAAGTTTGCCCTGCTTACGGGCGTGACCAAGTTCGGTAAGGTAAGCGTGTTCAGTGACTTGAACAACCTGAATGATATTTCGATGGACGAGCGTTACGTCGAGCTTTGCGGCATGACCGAGCAGGAGATCCACCG
>JAISIB010000064.1 GCA_031262265.1 Prevotellaceae bacterium | reverse complement strand
CGGATTCCCAGAAATCAAGGAACGTCGTGATATCGGACGGGTATTCGGACAAATAATTCATCACGCCGTCGAAAAAAGCAAACAGATATGCGTCTTGTTTGGGAATTCGTTCGAGAGAGAACAACGTATATAATTCTTCCAACAACTCGTATAACGGCAGTTTGGTCAGTTCTTGTCGGCGCGAGAGAAACTCGGGCGGCAACATCGACTCTTGGTCCGAAAATAACTCGTTTGCTTCCAACCCGTTTCCGAGTACCTGATTTTGATAGGCTTCTACCAGAGCGGCCTTCGCAACTCCGTTCGTCTCATCGGACAGGTAGCGCAAAGCCTCTATGACGGTGCAAACGCTCGGCGAAGCTTCCAAACGGAACGCTTCGTCGGAGATAATCACTTCGCCCAATACGTCGTTGAAATAATCGGCGATGAGGGTGATATATTTGTTCTTGCGTACCAAAATAGCTATGTCTGAACGGTGCACACCGACGTTTACTAATTCTTTTACGGCATTGCCTAAGGATTCGAGCATCGCTTCTTCGTAGCTCAACTCCTGCTCTTTGTCTGCTTCTACAAAGGAGATTTGAATAGAACCGTCGTGGGGGTGAACGCTTTCTTGTTCTACGTCTTTGTATGCACGGAGCAACTCGTCGCAAGGTATTTGCAGCTCGCCGACATGTAGTGCGTTGAGGTAGGTAACGGCTTTCCGAAAGAACACATTGTTAAAGAAAACGACATTAGCCTCACTGCGCCGATTTGTTCCGAGCGTTCGTTCTTCAATAGGAACGGTGTTCAAGCGTCCGCTCAGTGGGTTTAGAATATTCCAATCGCCGTTGCGCCAACGATAAATGGCCTGCTTCACATCTCCGACGATGAGGCTGTCCGCACCGTGCGCCAAACCTTCGAGAAGTAGGAGTTTAAAGTTACTCCACTGCAAGCGGCTGGTATCTTGAAACTCGTCTATCATAATATGGCGTATTTGTGCGCCTATTTTCTCATAGACAAACGAAGGGTCATCGGCTCCGATAAGTTGATGAAGTAGTACGTTGGTCTCAGAAAGTAGGAAGCGGTTGTTCTCACGATTAAGCCTGTGTACTTCTTCGTCTATATGTGAGAGCAATAACAGCTTATCTAAATGTTGGACGGCCAAACGGCAACTGTTTGCGATATGTAGTTGTTTCGGCCGCTCTTGTTCTGCTTCGTTGAGCAAAGGCATTAACGAGTGTGTAGCCAGTTCGATAATCTCGGTAGCCCGTTTGGAAGTTTTGGCAGCCCATGCGGTCGGATCATTCAGACAAGCCTCAATGGTATTGTTGACGATCTTATCCTCCCACTCGCCGTTGCGCAAGCGGGCAAAATAGTTACTGATGACCGTTTTCTTGTTCAATTCGTCGGGTTGCAGGGCGTTGGTTTGCAGAAGCCGGTCGAAGCGATCCGCAAATGCGGTCATGCGCATACGTGCTTCGGTAGATAACTCCCGTAGCATCGTACGATATTCGGTAATCAACCTCGGATTTTCTTTCAAGTGACGGCGCAAATCGTTGCCGTGCTCTACGAAATATTCATTAAATATGTTGCGCCCGAACTTTTCCAGTGCGATATTCACTTTCCACGACTTGTCCTCGCTAATACGATCGTTGATATAGCTAAGCACTACTTGCAATACGGGCGAAGTCGCGTCCAATCTTTCCATCATACTCTCGACGGCTTCGTGGAGCACCTCTGTTTCGTCCAGTTCGATGTTTAAGTTCGGATTAAGTTCTAATTCTCTGGCGAGATTGCGCATGACGAGTTGGAAAAACGAGTCGATTGTCTCTACCCGAAAGCGGCTATAATCATGGATTAACAAGCGTAAGGCCTGTTCGGCACGGCTTCGTACTCTTTCTTCCGTCTCTCCCGTCTCTTGGCAGAGGCTTTGCAAGTATGCCGCCGAAGCCGGGTCGCCGATGGAGATACCGTATAGTTGGCTCAGGATACGTTCTTTCATTTCGGTCGTAGCCTTGTTGGTGAACGTCACAGCCAGAATCTGCCGGTAAGCCGCCGGATGTTCAATCAACAGCTTGATATACTGTACGGCCAGCGTGAACGTCTTGCCAGACCCTGCGGACGCTTTATATACGAGTAGTCGGCTCATGGATCAAGGTGATATACATTGATAATCGCTTGTATGGGTTCGTTTACGAATATCCGCAAAGATAGCCATAATCTTCTAATCCGACGGTCGTACGTTCGTTGAAAAATACGTCGGCAAGTTATTTGAATAACTTACCTTGAAAATTAAATATCCGTGCTTGAAAATTTAACAGCAAAGTCGGTTCTTTCGCGCACATACCAGCGTTTATAAATCCGCGTGACCACTATGTAAAGCGGAATGGCAGACAGAAATCCGACGAGTGAGTCTATTAAATAATGCGCTTGGATATAGACCGTTGCCGTGCAGAGTAAGACGTAGAACGGAAGTAGAAAGAAGAAAAGGCGATGCCGGTGTCTGTTGGCGCGCCACGCCATGATCATCAAGATCGTAGAAATGCCGACGTGGGAACTGGGAAAAGCGGCTGTCGGACGCTCGCCGACTTGCTGCGAGAGCTTCACGAGGTTGTAGAATACGCCTCGGTTGTATTCCGGCATGAGCAAAACCTGACTGTTTCGGTCGAAATAGTTGCCTATGGGCGGAAAGATGCCGTGTTCCACGTTCCATTCGCCGATAACAGGGAAATAAAATTGCGGACCGGCGCAGGGTATAATAATATATATTATATAATAGACGAAGAAGCAACCGACTAAAACGAATGCGATCTTGGCAAACAAATCATATCTGAATAGGAAATAGTACATGCCGACGAGGATAATCATCGGATAATAGAAGAAATAACCCAAATTAAGCGGTTCACTGATCCAAATCGAGGGAAATCGGTGCGAGAAGTTAACGGATGGTTGTCCGTTGAATAGCCATTGTTCTGCCGAGGCAAAGAGATAGTCGAGGTTTGGAGCCAGGCGGTTAAATTCAAACGTATCCGGATACCAATATGAAAGTAGGCTCATCTGAAAAACGATGCGCAAAAAAGCCGAAGCCTTGCACGGGTGGAGCCGATAGACGTAGACAAGTAGAAAAGTAACCGAAGCTATCAGCAGCCGCTCCTCCAACATGCGCACGGGATGCTCCATTCGTTGAAAAAGAAACAGAATAACGACCGTCGTAAGTAGGTTGTAAACAAGAGAGATCTGTTCGACGGCAAATAATCCTTTGCCGGACTCTACCTTTCTGAGTAGGTGGATGTCCTGCAATACTTTTATAGCCATCCTTCCTCTTTATACCATTTGATTGTCTCAGCCACTCCTTCTGCTAATGTATAGGCCGGCTCGTATTCTAATTCTCGCTGCGCAGGAGTAATGTCGCATCTCCAATTGCGTTGCCGTAATATTTTATATTTATCGGGGTTCAATGTGGTCGGTTTGCGGCTCAATAGGACATTTAGCGAGGCGACAATGCGCACCAACCACAAAGGAATGCGAATATGAAGTACGAGTGGGTTGCCCAACTCTTTGCGTATAAGACGACTAAAATCACGGCTATCGTGCACGTCGCCGTCGGCCAGAAAATAACAACGGCGATAAATATCTTTTTCTATGCACCGGAAGACTGCGGAAACCACGTCTTTTACATAGACAAATGTGAGTGCTTGTTTACGAAACCCGACCGATAGATCAACGTGCCTCTTAATGGATTTGGCAAGTATATAATAATCTTGTTCGCGCGGACCATATACGCCTGTCGGACGTAGAATGACGTACGGGAAACCGGATATGCTACGGATATATAGTTCGGCTTTCAATTTGCTCATGCCGTACCACGTATCGGGAAAGGGATTGTCGTTCTCACTAATGGGCTTGTCATTTTGTTTGTGTATCGGGCCGTACACACTGAGTGAACTTAGATAGATAAACTGGCGTGGAATCATATTAAGCTCACGCAAGGTGTCTACGAAACACTTCGTTTGCAAAAAATTGACCTGATCAAAGTCTTTATGGCGTGCAGCTTTGGTGATACCGGCGCAGTGAACGATGTAATCGAACTTACTGTATGTTCCTTTATAGCCGGCAAGCTGCGTGCGCAAGGCACTTGGGTGAGCGAAGTCCAGTTCTAGAAAATGCAACTTCTTATGTTTGAGATATTTTCTGTTGCTGGTCGTGCGTATACCTGCCCATACGTTGTATTTCAGCCTAAGGGCTTCTTCGACGATGAAACTGCCGATAAATCCGCTTGCGCCTGTAATTAGAATAGTCTTTGCCATCGTTGGAGTGAATTCGTCGCAAAAGTAGGCAATTTATGCGAATAATCTCTTTCCTTATGTTTTTTTGTACAATAGCCTCCTCGCCGATGCAATTTTCGCAGTAAGTTAGGCTGTTATCTTCGTAACTTATGCGCATATCTTCGTCAGTTATTTGCAGAGTTTACCGAAGTATTTACGGCTAATGAGCAGATAAATAGGAGAAATGGGGAAATAGACGAAGAAAATGCGTTCCTTTGCAGAATACTTATGAACATTTATAAAACAAAACCACCTAAATTGATATGGGAAATAAAAAAACACCGAGCAATAGCTTCTTGAAGAAGAAAGACTTGATTGAACAGATTCTTCAATACTTTCACGAACACGCATCGGACACGGTGACGGTAAAAAGATTGTTTGCCGACCTGAGAATTACGGCCGCGCAGCCGCGCCGACTATGCGTAGATATTCTTTACAGCTTGATAGACGACGATTACCTCGTACAAATAGACCACCACAGCTTTCGTTTGAACGTACGCCACAAGGAAATGACCGGTATCTTCTATCGTCGGAGCAACGGCAAGAACTCATTTGTGCCCGACGGAGGCGGTGAACCTGTTTTTGTAGCCGAGCGTAACTCGGCGCATGCGATGAATAATGATAAGGTGCGGGCGATATTGTTAGCTAAACGGAGGAATAAAGAGCCGGAAGCGGTCGTGGCGGAAATAATCGAGCACTCGCAAGACACATTCGTGGGGACGCTTGAAGTTTCCAAGTCGTATGCTTTTCTGGTCACGGAAAGTCGGACGCTGGCGAATGATATTTTTATTCCGAAAGCCAAGCTGAAAGGTGGAAAGACCGGCGATAAAGCACTCGTGCGTATCGTTGAGTGGCCGGGAAAGTCGAAGAATCCGATCGGACAGATAGTGGATATACTCGGCCGCGCCGGAGAGAACACTACCGAGATGCATGCCATACTCGCCGAATACGGATTGCCGTACACCTATCCGGCTGCCGTAGAGAAAGCGGCCGATCAGATTCCCGAGCGCATTTCATCTTCGGAGATTGCACGGCGAGAAGATTTTCGTGCGGTGACTACGTTCACTATTGACCCGAAGGACGCAAAAGATTTCGATGACGCGCTTTCCGTTCGCCGCTTGAAAAACGGATTATGGGAGGTCGGCGTGCATATAGCCGACGTGACGCATTACGTCAAGGAAGGCGGTATCATTGACAGAGAGGGAGAAAAACGCGCGACGTCCGTCTATCTGGTAGACCGCACCATACCTATGCTGCCCGAGCGGCTATCCAATTTCATTTGTTCGTTGCGTCCGCACGAGGAGAAACTTACTTATTCGGTGATCTTCGACCTAACGGACAAGGGCGAGGTGCGAAATTCGCGGATCGTGCATACGGTAATTAAATCCGATCGTAGGTTTACCTACGAAGAAGCACAGGAAATTATAGAAGGTGCTGCTGGAGATTATCGCGAGGAGTTGTTGGTGTTGGATACGATAGCGAAAGCTTTGCGCAAGAAACGCTTCGCCGCCGGAGCCATAGCTTTCGATCGCGTAGAAGTGCGCTTCGATATAGACGAACACGGCAAACCGCTAAACGTGTACTTCAAAGAATCAAAAGACGCCAATAAGTTGGTGGAGGAGTTTATGTTGTTGGCCAATCGGACGGTGGCCGAACACATTGGTCGTGTGGGCAAAGGAAAGAAAGCCAAGACGTTTCCTTATCGTATCCACGAACAACCCGATCCGGAGAAGCTAAGTAATTTGTCCGAGTTTATTGCCCACTTCGGCTACAAGTTGCGTACCAAAGGTTCGGAAAAGGATATATCAAAATCTATCAATACCTTGCTCGACAACATCAAAGGGAAAAAAGAAGCCAATCTGATCGAAACCGTTTCCGTGCGTAGTATGGCCAAAGCACGTTATTCGGTGCACAACGTCGGACATTACGGGCTGGCGTTCGACTATTATTCGCATTTCACCTCGCCTATTCGTCGCTATCCCGACATGTTGGTGCATCGCCTGCTTACTAAATATGACGACGGAGGCCGTACGGTAAACGAGGCCAAATGCGAAGACTTGTGCCGTCATTGCTCCGAGATGGAACAACTGGCCGCTTCGGCAGAACGTGCCTCCATCAAATACAAACAAGTAGAGTTTATGCAAGACAAACAGGGGGAAGTGTTCGATGGCATTATCTCAGGCGTAACGGAGTGGGGGTTGTACGTGGGAATCAATGAGAACAAATGCGAAGGTATGATACCTATTCGCGATTTGGACGATGATTACTACGAATTTGACGAGAAAAACTATTGTTTGCAGGGGCGGCGTACGCGGCGCAAGTATCAACTGGGCGACGCAATCCGCATTCAAGTGGCGCGTGCCAATCTGGAACGCAAACAATTGGATTTTGTGTTGGCATGATTTGAACAAATAATAAAATGGAATATGCGTATTGTAGAAAGCTTATTGACCAATGAATTAACGCGCCCGAAGCGGGCATTGACAACCGTGAAAGGCATTGTTTTTCATTGGAATGGTATTGGCGGGATGAGAGTATCTCGTGTGCGGGACGAGTATGAGCGAAACGATCGCCGAGATCATTTGGAATCGGCGCATTATATCGTGGATTTGGACGGAGGAATTTATCAGTGCATTCCGGATAATGAAATTGCCTACCACGTAGGTTCTAAGCAGAGAGACCCTGAAAGCGGGAAGATATATACTGATTATGCGCGCACAAAGTTTGGCTCTTACGCCGAGCGTCCGGAGTTATCAAGCCCCAACGAATGCACTATCGGCATCGTTATGTGTACGACTGACAACGATGGGAATTTTACGGAAGAAACTTTGCGAAGTCACGGGGTATCGAAAAACTACTCATTCAAAAAGGTGCTTCAGAGGCATATAAGGAACATATAGAAAAACAAATAGAAGAATTGAGACTTGTTGACTAATTTGGTTATCTTTGCTCATTAATATGTTATATGAATTTTGCATGGAATATGGGAAATGCGAATACGAATAGTAAGTTGAAAGGGATAAAAGTAATAGCAACTATTGCTGTAATATTAGTTATATTAGCGATAGTGATATTTATTATCTATTTCCCTATACAGAATCAATACCTCATTTTGTCTAATCGCATATCAGACTGGGGGAGTTTTGGAAGTTATATTGGAGGCATTATCAATCCAATTCTTGCAGGATTAAATATTTATATTTTCTATGTTCTGACTAAAACAGCTACGGAGTTTGGGAATAGAAACGTGCAAAAACAATTGAGTTTTAGTACTGGGCAAGAATATCAAAAAAAGATAAATGATTTGATGTGCGAAATTATCAAAATAGTTGGGGAATGTAATGAAATTGAAGTAAAATTAAAAAAACGGAGCGACGCTGGTGTAGAAATCGAAGATCATGAAAGAACGATGGTGAAAATTGAGGCAGATCTATTGATTGCACGAGCCATTCAAAGATTACATTGGATGAAAACCTTTGCGGAATCATTTGTGAAAGAATCTGAACCACTTATCCCAAAGTATATTCAGGAAGTAATAGTACTGAAAGGTGAATTTTTACTATCAATTGACAAATTGATTGAATCCAAAATGGAGAAGCCTGAAGCCCTTGACGATTTCTTCAAGCAGAAATCAGTGTTTATAAACGAAGTCTTTGGATATGTGGTAAAATCATAAAATATGGCGAATAACAATAGCACTTCAGAGGCTTTGGTTAGGCAGAATCCAACCGAAGATAACAAACAAGACAATTCATCAGAGACTTTGTTGAAGTCAGATGATGGAGTGAGCATAATTGAAGCCTTTCATCGATTTGCAATCAGTAATTATCTAAAGAAGAGGATTACAGCAGTCGATGTAAATTCGGTTTTAGATGAATATTCTTCATTATTCAAGTCAATGATCGCTATTAATCCTAACAATACCCAGTTAAGTGTAAATGCTGCCGATTCGTTGTTTATACAAATAGACTCTTTGTTGGATCGTAGTAACAATGAGACACCTATAATTGTGAAGGGTAATGCTGGTTATGGCAAAACCGCTTTCTTATCTGTTCTGTACTTGCATCTATATTCCAATTTCAAGAGTAAGAAGTCTACAAAATTACCCATTTACATTAGTCTCCATCATTACAATAAATATATTTATGCAAATAGTTCACGGTTTTCCCGTCAAGCTATAGATAAACTACACAGGGACATTGACCCACTATTCTCTTATCTTCAAGGACATCAAGAGCAAGAGGTGGTAATAATTATTGATGGCACAGATGAATTCGCTTATGCGAAAGTGGAATTAGATGATCACATTTCTCGTATGATTGCAGATATGCCAATTAATGGGCAAATCATTGGTCTTCGAGGTTATGTTGACAAGTACAAAGTTGTCTGTCGAAAAAAGCAACTACCATATTCAGGTATTGTTCCGGAAGTAGAATTTAATAAAGTTAAAGTTGGAACAGGAGGCTGTGATAACCTTATAAACTCTTTCTCATTAATTGAATCACAGTTGATAGATAGGTCGGCTGAACAAATAAAACGATATATTTATTTAAAAATAAATAAATTTAAGTTAAAGGAGATTGACTATTTTCATCTTTATATTTTCTCAAAGGGGCTTCAAAATGCTAAATACAGTGGAGCAAAATCTATAGGAGTTTTCTATCAGACTTATATCGAGGAGTGCCAAATCAATTTGGAAGTCATTGCTGGATTGGCTTTTAAAATGTTTAACACACCAGGTAGCATAACCAATCAAGACAAAAATAGTAGAGAGTGGTGGAAAATTCAAAAGCATGACTCACTAAGAGATTATTTGACAGCATACAATATTGTGGAAAAATTAATTGCATATACTCCTCGTGATGCCGACGTTTTTAACTTTGTATACCCATATGAATTGAATTCTTTTTGCAAAGAAATAATAAACGAAAGTTCCGATAATCAGCGAGACGTGTTTCATTCAATCCAAAATATATTTTCCAGAGTCTGTATAACGGCGAAGACGCATTTCTGTTATTTATTGGGTAGATTTCAAGACGATAATGTCAAACAAGAATCTTTGCAATTCTTAAGAAATTTGGAACAACAGGAGTGTATGAATTTAGATAAGATGATTCCGTCTGATTCGACAAAGGAACTTAATTCGGAACAAGAGCAAGTTCTTTTGTATTATAGAACTATTTGCATTAGTTTGGTTTGCTTAGGAGATAATGGTGCTTCATCGAAATACATAAAGCGATTGGTAAATAGCAAATATTTTGACAATCTTAATAGGGGATTCCATCTTCAATATTATGAAGATATTCCATTTTCACCTGCGTCTCCCCAATCATTGAAAAGTAAAGACAACTTAGGTAGTTTTAGCAAAACATACGAGCGTCTGACGAGTAAGTTAGATGAAGCATTGAAGACAGGTAATAAATATCCACTATTTGAGATAGAGCTTTATACGATTTGTAGTCTTGCACAGCATCGTCAAGCTGCAGGTAAATTGGAAGAGGAAAAGCGCGTGGCAATTGAACAAATAATCAATATGTCTTTGCAGAATAAAGATGGCTTGTCCAAAATCCTCCATACCTATTTAACCTTCATTAATGATGGATTATCTTTGCCTGGTAAATTTAAAGTCTCGTCATTCATCAATAATTTCTATTCGCTAAAACAATTGCCTCGAAAAGGATGGATTAAAAGAGGCGTTGAAAATCCCGAAACGGTAGCATCGCATATATATGGAGCGATGCTACTTGCTTACATTCACTTACCTTCAAGTATAGACAATGAAGAAGGGTATTGTAAGAAAAAAATTATGCAAATGCTTTTAATACATGATCTCGGAGAAGAATCTGTTGGAGATCTGACTCCTGAAGATAAAACACCATTTTCTATAATTAGAGAAAGGGATAGACTCGAATATTTAAATCTAATGGGTACTTATGAAGGGTTGTCGAGCAAGATGGACCTGCTTGAATTATACACAAATTTTACAGATAATAAAACTGACATCAACTGTATAATAGCGCGAGAGATAGACAAATTAGACAATCTTCTACAGTTGTATATTTATAACAAAGAGACTCACATATCTGATTTTGAGCATTTTAAGAATG
>JAISIB010000062.1 GCA_031262265.1 Prevotellaceae bacterium | reverse complement strand
GGCGACCTTTCGTTGGAAACTCTCACGCATTTGGAAGATACTTGGAAGCGAAATGACACCGCCAGCGGCGCGACGAACAAACTACGCCTGCAAACGGGCATGGCCTCATTCTTTCTGCTCTGCGTCTTCTTGGGCATTTCGGGCACGTTCTGGCTACGCGGCCAAGCGCGGCGCGGCGAGATCGGATTGCGCAAGGCGTTGGGTGGCAGCCGGAGACGTATCTTGACGGAATTCCTGATTGAATCGTGGGGACTGACGACGCTTTCGTGGTTGGTGGGTATTATCATCGTATATAACCGCGTGCACGTGACCGGCTTTGCCGAAGAACCTGAATTTCTGAACGATATGTACATACAAAATCGCTTTGCGCCGCATTTCTGGCTCGTGAGCGGCATCGTCTACGCACTGATGCTACTAATCGCGTTCATTGGCACGTGGATGCCCGCGCGGCAGGCCGCCAAGACCGAGCCTTCGGATGCGTTGCGGGATGATAATTGATTTTCGGGGTGAGATAGTAAAATAACTGACGAAGATATTCAAATATCTAAGTCGAATAATACGATAACTTACGAGGATATTGGACAAACATTTAATCAAACGATAAGAACATGTATAGACAGTTTCTCAAACAAGCGTGGCACCAGTTAAAAGAAAACCGGCTGCTGACGTTTATCTCGGTCGTCGGCACCGCATTGGCTATTGCGATGATCATGGCAATGGTGATCGTGCAGCGCGTGGAGGTAGAACCGTATGCGCCCGAAGTCAATCGCGATCGTACGTTGTACGTGAAATGGATCTCCGCAAAGACGGATGCCGGCGGATTCAGTAATTCGGCGTTGGGCGCAAAGACCGTGAAAGAATTGTTCGCGCGTATGACGACGCCCGAAGCCGTTAGTGCCTACGTGGGAATGGAAAGTAATGCGTTGGCCGTAGGATCGGACAATACGCTCATGACGGTAAAAATGAAGCCGGCGGATGATAAGTTTTTCAAGGTATTCGAGTTCTCGTTTCTGGCCGGTGCACCGTACACGGAAGCCGACAACGAAGCGGGGCTGCCTAAGGTAGTAATCACGGAAACGACGGCGCGAAAACTATACGGTACGATCGACGTCGTCGGACAGTCGATTCGTCTGCAATACAAGGATTATACGATCGTCGGCGTCGTTAGTGATGTCTCTACGCTGGCTTCTGCTGCGTACGCGGAAGTATGGATGCCCCTCTCATCGACCGGCATAGGTAGCTTTACTTACTTGGATGGCGTGCTGGGCGTGCTTCAAGTGGCCATATTGGCGAAGTCTCCGGCCGATTTCCCCGTCATTCGCGAAGAGTTCGAGCGTTTGCTTGTACAGTACAACGAGAGTTTGCGAGAGGCGGAAGTGACTGTTAATTTTATGGGAGAGCCTGACACGCAGATTGTCTATAATAATCGTAAGTGGGCAAATCAACCGCCGGATATGAAAGCTTTTTATTGGCAGTTTGCCATAGTGATCGTGCTATTACTGTTGGTGCCGGCAATCAATCTTTCGGGCTTGACGCTCTCGCGCATGCGCAAACGCTATCCGGAACTGGGCGTGCGCCGTGCGTTCGGGGCGACGCGGGGCGAATTGTTGGGGCAAATCATCATGGAAAGCTTGCTGTTGACGCTCATCGGCGGCGTGGTCGGTCTGTTGCTGTCCTACGGCTCGCTATTCCTGTTGGACGAGATGCTTTTCGGCATGATCGGAGACGTATCGCTCTCGGTAACGGCATTGATCGACCCGGCGGTATTCGGCATCGCCTTCCTCTTCTGTTTAATACTGAATCTGCTGAGCGCAGGTATCCCCGCGTGGCGGGCATCGCGCTTGAATATTGTAAACGCCCTAAATGCTTGATGACTTATGATACGAATGATTTTAATACAGATATGGAATGAGCGCAAAACCAACGCTTGGCTTTGGGCAGAGTTGTTGCTGGTGTTCGTGGCGTTGTGGGTGGTGGTAGACTGGACGTACGTCAACGTCTCCACGTGGTGCAAACCGCTCGGTTTCGACATAGAAAATACGTATTTGGTGGAGATGGACGTGCTAACGGCCGGAAGTGTGGGCTACCGCTCGGATACGGAGACGCGCTCGGACGGGCAAGATTTGTTGGACGTGTTGGATCGGCTGCGCAGACATCCGGAGGTGGAGTGCGTTTCCTATTCGCTGAACTCTTACCCGTACTGCGGCGGCAATAGTTGGCAGTATTTTATGCCGCAGCAAGACACGATCGTATTTAGTCGGCATGTGCGTCAGGTATCTCCCGACTTTTTCCGCGTCTTCCGCTATGAAAATATCGACGGCAGCCCGAGTGAGTCGTTGACGAACGTACACGAGTGGGGGAAGCTCATCGTTTCTTCCAATTTCTGGGACGCTCGCTATCCCGATGGCAAGGACTTGTTGGGACAAGGCTTTTATATAAGCCCCGATACGACGCAGTTGTTTACCGTAGCGGCCGTTACGAACGTGGTACGCTACCATGATTTTGATGCAAACAACCGATATGCAGCCATCGCGAACCTTTCCGAATCGGTCGTGGCTACGTTTAGTGAGAACAACGTACCGATGTTGCATATTTGTTTGCGCGTAAAGGACGGTACGAAAGCCGGTTTTGCGGAGCGCATGCTCCAAGAATCTCCCGATTACAACGTCGGAAACGTATATATCAAGGCCATCGAATCTTTTGAAGGGATCCGCGATAACTATCTATTGGATGATATGAATGCCATGAAGAATCGTATTTTCATAATGGCCTTTCTGCTGATAAATATATTCCTCGGCGTGGTCGGCACGTTCTGGTATCGTACGCAGCAGCGACGCGGTGAGTTGGGTCTGCGTATGGCGTTGGGAGCTTCGCGTCGCGGGTTGAATGCCGCGCTGGCCGGCGAGGGATTGTTGCTGCTGACGTTGGCCGCCGTTCCGGCTTTGTTGGTATGTTTTAATATCGGCGTAGCCGATTTATTGGGCGCGAATCAGTTGCCTTGGGGCGTTTCCCGCTTTGCCGTCGACTCGCTGCTGACGTTTGCACTCTTGGCGGCGATGATACTCGGGGCTATTTGGTATCCCGCGCATCAAGCTATGAAAATCAAGCCCGCAGATGCGCTACACGACGAGTAGAGCCATGAAAATAACAAAGCCGCTAAGTAAAATAAGCGGCCTCGATAATACGATAACTTACGAAGATAATACAATAACAAAGAGAATTAAATTTATAAACCCTTAAAATTTTACGATTATGATTAAGATTGAAGATTTGAGCAAGATTTATCGCACGAGCGAAATTGAGACCATGGCACTGGAAAACGTAAACATGGAAGTACAACGAGGAGAATTTCTGTCCGTCATGGGTCCTTCGGGCTGCGGCAAGTCGACGCTGCTGAACATCATCGGCCTGCTCGACACGCCGACCACCGGTCGCGTCAGCATCAACGGTACGGACACGAGCGAGATGACGGATAAGGAGCTGGCCGAGTTCAGAAATGAGACGTTGGGCTTCGTGTTTCAGTCGTTTCACCTGATCAATTCACTCAACGTACTCGACAACGTAGAATTGCCCTTGCTCTATCGCGGTACGCGTAGCGGCGAGCGTACGCGTCTGGCCAAAGAGATGCTCGAACGCGTCGGGTTGAGCCACCGCATGCGCCATTTTCCGACGCAGCTCAGCGGCGGACAGTGTCAGCGCGTAGCCATCGCCCGCGCCATCATAGGCAACCCGCACGTGCTGCTGGCGGATGAGCCTACCGGAAACTTGGATTCCAAGATGGGAGCGGAAGTGATGGAATTGTTGCATACGTTGAACAAAGAAGACGGTCGCACGATCGTCATGGTGACGCACAACGAGGCGCAAGCGAGGCAGACAAGTCGCACGGTACGCTTCTTCGACGGACGACAAATCGGTTAAGCGAGAAGGAGACGGAGAATGTTTTCATTATATATCAAGCAAGCTTGGCGACAACTCGGTGAAAACCGGTTACTGACGTTTATCTCTATCGTAGGCACTGCGCTGGCCATCGCTATGATTATGGCGATGGTGCTGGCGCAGCGTGTTACCGTAGAACCGTACGCGCCGGAGAGCAATCGCGACCGGCTGCTCTACGTCAAATGGATGTCTGTGAAATTTAGCGGCGGCGGTAACTCCAACGGCCCGATAGGTACGCGCACCATTAAGGAGATATTCAATCAAATGCAGACGCCCGAGATAGTAGGCGTGTACGGCGTACAAACGACGAGTGTACTGGTTGCCGTGCCGGGCGGCGAACTGACCAACGTGGACTGTCGGGCGGTAGACGATAAGTTCTTTAAGGCGATGGACTACACGTTCGTGCACGGCGCGCCGTTCAATGCCGGCGAAAGCGAAGCCGGTCAATCGCGCGTCGTCGTGACGGAGACGGTGGCGCGGCAGTTGTACGGTACGACGGACGTCGTCGGGCGGCAAATCGAGATTTCTCTGAAAGAATACACCGTCGTCGGTGTGGTGAAAGACGTATCTAAACTGACGGACGTGGCCTATGCGCAGATTTGGGTGCCGTATAATTCTACTATATTGATTGAATCGGACTGGGCGAGTCACGTTATGGGAATGTTCAGCGTTCTTTTGTTGGCGCGCGACAAGTCGGATTTTCCGGCCATACGCGCAGAATTCGATCAGCTGTGTCTGAAATACAACGAGCTACTCAAATCCGAAGAGATGGACGTATTCTTTCGCGGCCAGCCGGATACAAAAATCGTTTCCAACAATCGTTTGGGAGCGAACTACACGCCGAATATGTCGCGCATCTATTGGCAGTTCGCTATCGTCGTGGCCTTGTTGCTTTTGGTACCGGCTATCAATCTTTCGGGCTTAACCCTTTCGCGTATGCGCAAGCGTTATCCCGAGATCGGGGTTCGTCGGGCATTCGGCGCTAAACGGAGCGAAATGTTAGCTCAGATCTTAACGGAAAGTCTCTTGCTTACGATTATCGGAGGCGCCGTCGGTTTGTTGCTATCTTACGTCGGTCTGTTCACGTTGGGCACGATGCTGTTCGGCAACCTGAACAATAATACACTATCTATGGCGATGCTGTTCGACCCGATGGTCTTTGTGATCGCTTTCTTGTTCTGTCTGTTCCTGAACCTGCTTAGTGCGGGCGTTCCTGCGTGGCGGGCGGCACGACTCAATATCGTTCATGCACTAAATGCCTGAGTTATGATACGAATACTATTTAAGCAAATATGGAACGAGCGCAAAACCAACACATGGCTTTGGGCGGAGTTATTATTGGTGTTTGTTGCGCTCTGGGTCGTAGTCGATTGGACGTACGTCAACGTACATACGTGGGTGCAGCCACTTGGTTTCGATATAGAAGATACTTACCTCGTACAAATAAGCGTAAAGACGGCGGACAATCCGACTTTCCGTCCGGACGGAGAACGTATGACGGGGCAAGATGCGGTAGACATCGTGGAACGTCTGCGTCGCGAACCGGAAGTAGAAGCCGTCGGCTACGGGCTAAATGCCTTTCCGTACAACGGATCGAATAGCTTTAGTCAACTGGCACAGGATTCCGTGCGGTGGAGCGTGCATGTTAGGAACGTTTCGCCTGATTTCTTTCGTATTTTCCGCTACGAAAACATCGACGGGAGCGGGTATCAGTCGCTTGTCGAAGCATTGGAGGAGGATAAGCTCATCGTTTCCGAAAATCTCTGGCCGGAGCGGTATCCCGACGGTAAGAACTTGTTGGGACAAGGCTTTTACGTCGGAGGCGATACGACGCAGCTCTATTCGGTAGCTGCCGTCACGCGGCAGGTACGCTACGATGATTTCTCCATAGGAGACACGTATTTTCTCCGTTTGTTCCCCGAAAGCAATCTGGCTTCCTTACCTGCTTCCCAAATGTCCTTTATAGAATTCTATTTGCGCGTCAAAGCGGGTACGCCGGCGGGTTATGCGAAACGTTTGCTACGGGAGTCTCCGCGTATCAACGTTGGTAATTGTTATATCGAAAGCGTGCGGTCGTTCGATGATATACGGGAAAGTTACATGTTAGGCCGGATAAATGCCTTGAAGAACCGCGTTTTCATCATGGCCTTCTTGCTGGTGAACATATTCTTGGGAGTAATCGGCACGTTCTGGTATCGTACGCAACAGAGGCGAGGAGAATTGGGTCTGCGCATGGCTCTGGGTTCTTCGCGGCGACAACTTTATAACAATTTGATAGGCGAAGGATTACTTTTGCTCGGTTTGTCCGCGTTGCCGGCCTTATTGATATGCTTCAATATCGGGTATGCCGATCTCGTAGGGGCGTGGCAAATGGAGTGGGGCGGTAGTCGTTTCGTGATAGGTACGTCGCTGACGCTGCTTTTGATGGCTCTTATGATCATCGGAGCTATCGCGTATCCGGCGAGCCAAGCCATGAAGACGCAGCCGGCCGATGCTTTGCACGATGAATAACTTGAAAAATAACTATATGAAGTATAGAATATTTATAACGGGTACGTTGCTTTGCATATCGCTGGCCGTACACGCACAAGCCGAGATGCGGCTGACGCTTTCCGATGCGATCGCGTTGGCGCGCAGGCAATCGGTGGACGCCGCCGTGGCACTTAACGAGCTGAAAACCGCTTATTGGGAATATCGCACGTTCCGTGCCAACCTGTTGCCCGAAGTAAGTTTGGGCGGGACGCTTCCTTATTACAATCGCTCGTTCAACAGTTATCAGAATGCCGACGGTTCGTACACGTTCGTGCGTAGCAACTCGCTCGAACTCTATGGACAGCTTTCCGTGAGCCAGAATATCTGGTTCACGGGCGGGCGGCTGTCGCTCAACTCGTCGTTAGACCTGTTCAACCAGTTGGGAGATAACGGCTACAAGCAGTTTATGTCCGTGCCGATCAGCTTGCAACTGACGCAACCTATCTTCGGCGTGAACACATGGAAGTGGAATCGCCGCATCGAACCCGTGCGCTATGCCGAAGCCAAGGCGGCTTTTGTCAGCGCGACGGAGACGGTGACTCTATCGACCATCGGATATTTCTTCAACCTGCTTTTGTCGCAAGAGAACTTGGAGACAGCGCAGCTTAACTTACGGAATGCCGATCGTTTGTACGAGGTGGCGCAAGCCAAACGACAGATGGGGCAAATCTCGGAGAACGACTTGTTGCAATTGAGACTGACGGCGTTGCAAGCCAAAGCGACGTTGACCAGCGCGGAAAGCAACTTGAACGCAAACATGTTCCAGTTGCGGGCGTTTTTGCAGTTGTCGGAAGAAACGACCATCGTGCCGGTGGTGCCCGCCGCGTTGCCGGATATATTGATCGAGTATCAAGACGTGCTAAGCAAGGCGTTGGAGCGTAATTCCTTCGCCCAAAACATACGCCGCCGGCAATTGGAGGCCGACTACGCGGTAGCTACGGCGAAAGGCAACTTGCGCAGCATCAACTTGACGGCGTCCGTCGGCTACACGGGGCAGGACGACACCTTCCGCTCGGCATATCGGGGCTTGCGCGACAATTCTATCGTGCAGGTGGGCGTTTCGCTGCCGATATTGGACTGGGGCAAGCGCAAGGGACAGGTGAAAGTGGCCGAGAGCAATCGGGACGTGACGATGTCGCGCATCCGTCAGGAGCAAATCAACTTCAACCAGAATATTTTCCTGCTGGTGGAGAATTTCAACAATCAGGCGCAGCAATTGGAGATAGCCGAAGAGGCGGACAAGATCGCACAAAAGCGTTACGACACCAACGTGGCGACTTTTATGATCGGACAAATCAGTACGTTGGAACTGAATGATGCGCAGACGGCCAAAGACAACGCGCGCCAGCAGTATATTAGCGAAATGTATGCCTATTGGAGCTACTATTATCAAGTGCGCAGCCTGACACTATGGGACTTCGCGGCTCACACGCCGTTAGAGGCCGATTTCGAAGATATTCTGGATATATAAAAGAGCGGCTTTGTGATGAAAAGATCCCCGTAAGTTATGAAAATATCAAAGCGGGGGAAAAACATAAGTTACCTTGAAAATAAAACGAATACGAATGAAAGCATATTTTAAGCAGGCGTGGCGACTGCTCAAACAGAACAAAGTGTTCAGTACCGTGTATATTATCGGTACGGGACTTGCCATTACCGTCACGATGGTGCTCACGATGATATTTTACATCAAGATTGCGCCCGTGTATCCCGAGGTGAATCGCAACCGGATGCTCGTTATTGAGAACACGGCACTTACGTATGAGTATGCGCCGGGTAAAAAGGGCGGTATGT
>JAISIB010000138.1 GCA_031262265.1 Prevotellaceae bacterium | reverse complement strand
TTTGCTTTCTTCCTCGGCATGTGCTCATATCTTGCCGTATCGAAGAATGTGAAAACCGCCGTCGGATTAGGTATCGCCGTTACCTTTGTGTTGATAGTAACACTGCCGGTAAACTATTTATTGCAAACGAAGATTCTCGCGCCCGATGCACTCGTTGAGGGCGTTGACTTAGGCTTTCTGAGTTTTATCCTCTTTATTGCCGTGATTGCCGGTATTGTACAGTTAGTAGAAATGGTCGTTGAGCGTTTTAGCCCATCACTTTACGCCTCGTTGGGAATATTCTTGCCGTTGATTGCGGTAAACTGTGCTATTATGGGAGCTTCTTTGTTTATGCAACAAAGAATCACGATGGACGGTTCCAATGCGCAAGCCATTACCGGACTGGGCGATGCGTTTAGTTACGCACTCGGATCGGGTATCGGATGGTTGTTGGCTATTGTGGGCTTGGCCGCTATTCGCGAGAAAATGACTTATTCCGATGTACCGAAGCCTTTACGCGGCCTCGGCATCACATTTATCACCGTAGGCTTGATGGCTATTGCTTTCATGTGCTTCTCCGGATTAAAAATATAATAGCATCGAACGACAATGATTAACTTAATATTAGCGAGCATCGGAGTTTTCTTAGTAGTTATTATCCTGCTCGTCATTATACTACTTGTTGCCAAAGCCTACCTCACTCCGTCGGGCGAAGTAACAATCACTATGAACGGAGAAAAGGGACTAAAAGCCGAACCGGGCGGTACTTTGCTGAGTACTCTTTCGTCCAATGGTATTTTCCTCTCATCGGCATGTGGAGGAAAAGGTTCTTGCGGGCAATGCCGCTGTCAGGTACTCTCGGGAGGCGGCGAAATATTGCCGACAGAAACCGTGCATTTTTCGCGTAAACAGCAAGCCAACCACTGGCGCTTAGGTTGTCAGGTGAAAGTAAAACAAGATATGTCTATCAAAATAGACGAGGCTATCTTGGGCGTGAAAGAGTGGGAATGCGAAGTCATCAGTAATAAAAATGTAGCCACATTTATTAAGGAGTTTATCGTTGCGTTGCCGCCGGGCGAACACATGGATTTTATACCAGGCTCTTATGCGCAAATTAAGATTCCGAAGTATAACATGGATTACGATAAGGATATAGATAAAGGACTAATCGGTGATGAGTACTTGCCTGCATGGAAGAACTTCGGCTTGCTCGGATTAAAGTGCAAGAACGATGAGGAAACCATTCGCGCATATTCAATGGCGAACTATCCGGCCGAAGGCGACCGCATTATGCTTACGGTTCGTATAGCGACTCCGCCTTTCAAGCCGAGACCGCAAACGGGTTTCATGGACGTAATGCCGGGTATCGCATCATCTTATATCTTCACGCTCAAACCGGGTGACAAGGTAATCATGAGTGGTCCTTACGGGGACTTCCATCCTATTTTCAACTCGAAACGCGAAATGATGTGGATTGGCGGTGGCGCGGGAATGGCACCATTGCGTGCGCAAATCATGCATATGACGAAAACGTTGCACACGACCGATCGGAAGATGTCATACTTTTATGGCGCGCGCGCATTGAACGAAGTATTCTACATGGAAGACTTTCTACAAATAGAAAAAGACTTCCCTAATTTCTCGTTTCACTTGGCACTCGACCGCCCCGATCCTGCTGCCGATGCTGCGGGCGTGAAGTATACAGCAGGCTTTGTGCACCAAGTAATCTATGAGACTTATCTTAAAAATCACGAAGCTCCCGAAGACATTGAATATTATATGTGCGGTCCCGGCCCTATGAGCAAAGCCGTCGAAGGCATGCTTGATAGTTTAGGCGTACCTATGCAGAATCTAATGTTCGATAACTTCGGATAAAGACGACAAACGACAATTGTGATTATAAATTTTTCATAGGAAAGAGGAGCGTGCCGTACGGCACGCTCCTCTTTTTAGTTATATCTCTATCGGTTGAAGCGTGTACCAGTTCGTAATAGTCGCGTCCCCGAACGTTACTCCCTCATTGGTGATAGTTATATTGTACGTTTGCGATTGTCCGGAGCTAAACGTGTAACTATAGGGAATAGAGTAAGAATATACTTTGTCTTTCCCGAATGCATCCTTATATTTGCAAACGATGGTGCGCGCACTGAACGCCGTGCCCGTGCTCGGCAATATAATTGCTTGGTAACTTCGGTCGTATCCTCTATTTGGCGTCCGCAATGCGACCGCTTCTATATCCGCTACCCTTGATGTGGGCGTAACTGTTCCCCATCTGAGATTCAACCATCCCGTTACCGGAAATCCTTGCAAGATAACTTCCATTTGCGAAAGATTAACGGAAGAAGCTCCGCTTGACTTTTTAATATTGATAATCACTTTGCCGAGTATGTGCTGAAATGAGAGATTGGCACTATATCCGAACATACTCCCGAATGCGCGCGTCGTAGTCTCGTCGTTCGTTGCGTACAGTATGTCAAAAGCGTTGTTTGTTTCGGTTTGCTCGGTGATAACGATTTCTAACGGTTTATCCATATCGGCTCCCGATTGGTAGGGATAATACGCGATGAAGTTCACTTCTTCATCCGATTGCGGATAATAGATAGCGTCTCGCTTCGTAGCGGCACTCAGCATCCAACTACTACCTTGCTTCGCCGTATGCTTAGCGTTCTTTTTCAGAGTAGACGCATAGTCGTGGGTCATCATAAAGATTCCGACCGAATCATTGTTTACCCACGAGCTGTTGTAAGCGCGCGTATCCACAGGAGCACCTTCAAATATCGGAGTAAAAACGATACCCTCGGTTTGATCCGTTGCCGTATTTTCCGTTTCATCCATAGGTAACCCGTTGTCACAAGAACCTACGATACAGAAAAGCAGTGCACAGCCTATCAGATAAGGCGGCACCAATTTCGTCATAATTGGTTTACGCATAATCATTGATTAAATGTATGTCAGTTTACCTATAAACGCATAAAGACGGACTTTTGTTTTAGGGGAATAAAAAATAAGGATGCCCCGATATGAGACATCCTTATTTTGTGGGCCAGCTAGGGCTTGAACCTAGGACCTCCAGATTATGAGTCTGTTGCTCTAACCAACTGAGCTACAAGCCCGTCAAGCGTATACGGCTTGAATGTGGGTGCAAAAGTAAACGTTTTCGCCGAATTACGCAAGCAGGCGGTTCGTTTTTAGGGCTTAAAAAGGATACTTTCTCTTAGGATTCTTAGGAAACCAACCTTTACGAACGCGTTCCTCTTGCTCGAATAGTTCTTTTATTCCCCAAAAAGAGGAAAAAGCGAACACACCGCATAGCGAGGAAAGCAATATATCGGATAAGTAGACCGAAGCCGCCACGCCTATGATACCGGCAACCAGAAATAACCACCATAGGCGGGTGCCGGAATAATACTCGGCTTTGATGACCAGCGGGTGGAAAAGCCCAATGATCAGAAACGTACAGACACCTATCACCAATCCTGAGAGATGTTGCGCGTCAATCCATGCCATTATCATAGCTGCCTTTTGCGAATAGGTATCGTGCGGTGGATACTTTCTTCCAAAGAAATCAAAGTTTCCGTAGCCACTACGCCCGGTATTTCCTGTATCTGGTTATTCAGCAAGTCCATTAAGTTCTCATTATCGCCGACGTACACTTTCGTCAGCATCGTATACGGACCGGTCGTAAAGTGGCATTCTATGATTTCAGGTATCTTCTTTAATTTGGTAACGACCTCTTTGTACATAGAACCTTTCTCTAATTTAATACCTATATAAGTACAGGTACGATAACCCAAGGATTTGGGATTGACCAGATAGCCCGAGCCGATAATCACGCCCATGTCTATCAACCGTTGCACGCGCTGATGAATGGCTGCGCGCGATACTCCGCATTCTGCCGCTACGTCTTTAAACGGGATGCGGGCATTCTGCGAGATGATTTCCAATATCTGCTTATCCAGATTGTCTAATTTTTCCATGCTCATTCGCTGATTTGAGTGATACTTGCTTTATCAAAAAGTAAGCAAATATAGATGTTTTTTCAATCTCACGCTACAAAACAACACAGTAATGTATAAAAAAGCGTAAAACTGTGCCTTTTTTGCCAAAAGAAACAGTTTTACGCACTGATTTTGAACTTCACCGGATAGTGAATGTTTTATTTTTCGGGTGCTTCGATGCCTACCAATTCAACCTTGAAGATAAGCGTAGAGTACGGTTTGATAGTACCCTGATCGCGCGTGCCGTATCCTAACCCTTGCGGGATATAAAGTTCCCACGTAGAACCGACCGGCATCATTTGGATCGCTTCTCCCCAACCGGAGATGACTTGATTCACGCCAAAGGTCGTAACGGGTTCAGGGCGAGTGTACGAAGAATCAAAGACCGTTCCGTCAATCAACTTGCCTTCGTACTTCACCTGTACACGCGAGGTAGCCGTCGGTTTCTCTCCCGTACCTTCCTTTATTATCTTATATTGCAATCCGCTGGGCGTTACCTGTACGCTATCTTTGGATTTGTTCGTCTCCAAGAATTTCTCGTTTTCTGCCTTCCATGCGGCATGAGCACTTTCTTGTAGTTTCGCTTGCATACTTTGCATGTGCGTGTTCGCGTATTCGGTCGCCGCATTTACACTCTTAAAGTGCGTAGTATCATTACGTACGCCGGCCAAAAATCCGGCAATCAAATTCTTTTTACTAAGCACGCTGACGCTGTCTTTTCCTGCCAATTGTCTATCAATATTAGAGATATTGGAAGCTATCTGCTGACCGATATTTTCGCCCATAAGGCGCGCCGACTCCGCAGGTGTCGACGGTGCTTTTCTGCCTGCCGCTTCGATAAAACCTTTCAGGAAGTCGCCCATATACTCGGCTTCTATTCCCTGTTGCTGCAAATACATAGTCAATCCGTTGCTTTGTGCCGCTCCGATGGCATACGATAAAGAGTCGACTTCCGTTGCCAAATCGGCTTTCGGTGCTGTTGCGCACGAAGCCAAACCAAGCATCACGGCTCCTACGCATAAGATACTTACCTTTTTCATTTTGTTTTCTAATTAGTTTATTAGTGTTTACTCGATTTCTTAGACAGACTTTTATTTTAGTCAAAGCACTTCCAGCAGTTCGACCTCGAACACCAGCGTACTATGGGGCGGAATGCTGTCGCCTGCGCCTTGCGCGCCGTATCCCAGTTCGGACGGAATGTATAGTTTCCACTTCGCACCTTCACTCATGAGCTGCAACGCTTCTACCCAACCTTTAATGACCTGATTGACGCCGAATACGGCAGGCTCTCCGCGTTGAACGGAACTATCGAACATCGTACCGTCTATCAGCGTACCCTCGTAATGACAACGTACGCGGTCGGTCGCCTTCGGTCGCTTTCCGTTGCCCTCAGCAATGATTTCATATTGAAGTCCGCTCGGCAATACGTGTACGGATGGCTTCGCCTTGTTCTCTTTCAAGAATCTCTCGCCCTGTTTGATGTTGGCGGCATTGATTTTCTGCGTCATCTCCGTAAAATACGCATTGACGATATCACGAGCTTCCGCGTGGCTGATTGCCGGCTTGTTTCCCTGCAACACATCTGCAATCGCTTTGGCAAAATCATCCACTTGAAGCGCGTTTGCTCCCATACTACTCAATTGTTGGCCTATTCCCAGCCCGAGCGCATAGCTAAATTTATCCATTTCTTATGTTTTAGGCAGCAAAAGTACAGGTTTTATCTGAAAAGCGGCCTCTTTTGTAGAAAATACTCTCCTCTATGTTTGTTTTTTCGCCGTAACTCGGTGAAATAAGCGGCTTTGTGAGGAAATTTAGCGAGTAAGTTGTTTAAATAAGCGACTTTGTTATTTAAACAAGCGAGTGAGATATTTTTCTATCTTAGTCAGGTATTATCCCCACATTTGGCGGCCGTTCTCGTAGGTGAACGGCTATGCGAGCCGGTCACTGACCTAACAACGTTTTCATCTCTGCCCGCATCTCGTCCACCGCACGGGAGTGAACTTTCGGACGTTGAGTGAGTACCCTTTGAGCCGCCACGCGCATCTTTTCGGATTCGTTGGTCGCGTGATAAAGCTTGGCCAACAGATAATAAGGGTATAATCGGTTCGGAACCAAGTCGGCTGCATACAGGAAGCAGCGTTCCGCTTCCGAATACTCGCCCAATGCTTGATGGTTCTTACCCATTACGTCGTACAGCATCGGGTCGCAACTAATATACGTTGCTCTTTTGAGTAGCGCATTGCTCTCCGCATATTCGCCCGCACCGGCATGCTGCTGTGCACGGACGAACAAGCCTTCCGTTTGCTCCCACTCGTTCCACAAACGAGATTTGATCGCATAAATAGCGAATAGGCAACCCAAACCGAGCAACAAAGATTTCCACCGGCGAGAGCGAGTCTGCTCCACGGCAGGCATCCGAGAGGAAGCAGCCAACAGAAATAGTAGCACGAGCAGAAACAACCAAATACTGAATGGGTAAGAAAAACAGGCAAATACAGATAAAGATGCCAGCGCGCCCGACAAATGCCACGCGTGCAGGTCACGCATTTGTCGAAAGCAGAAGTAGAGGATTGCTACGAACAGCCCCAATCCCAAGAGACCCGATTCAATGCCGATTTGTAGGTATTCGTTGAACGCATATTCGGGGTTACCGGCTACGTAGCGTTCGGTTTCCGTACCGCCGGTTGCAAAATAGGCCGCTTGCACCTCTCCGTAGGCACCGGCGAAGTTACCCAGTCCCACGCCGAAAGGATGACGAAGCAAGGTACGGGCTTCCAGTTTCCACATCAACAGACGCCCGTCCGCCGAATCGGGTTTCAATAGATACAGACAAAAGGCGATAGCACAAAATAAGCCAAGTAAACCGACGCCCGCCCAGCGAAACATCCGGCGATGGGATTGGATATAAGCGGTCACTTGCCGGTCATACCGACCGTAAAGCACGACTGCGCTACCGGCCATCGCGGCCAACCACGAGGCGCGGCTCATCGAGACGGGAAAAAGGGGGAGAATCGCCAAACAAGTCAGTACGCCGACATATTTACGGGCGTCTTTGTAAAACAGACAGGCGTAGAGTGCCAACGGAAACGTCACGGCCAGATAGCCCGCATAGGGGCCGGGATTTTTGAACGAGCCGGTGAGCGGGAAAAGCGTGTGACGGGAGGGGAGCAGGTCGTACAGTTGCAGCCAACCCCAAACGGCTTCTGCTAGTCCACTACATATAAAAACAAATACCAGTGTCTCGCGCGTGACGCGGTTGCGACAAGCGAACTCCATGTCTATGTAGATCATAAACCAAGCACCCAACAACAGAAGCTTCGACCAATTGTAAGGGGCGTCGTTCACCACGAACGTACTGAAACAGACGACGCCGACGAAAGCGTACACCAAATAGTCTTTCAGGCGGGAGCAGGAAAGAAGGCGTTTCATGGGAAAGATTTTATTAAAAGGGGTTGTCGCTATTTCTTTATTTATCTAACGGAAATGCCACCACACGGTACTCGCCGCTTACGGTGGGGTCTACCGTGACACCGACCAGCTGCGTGTCACGTTCGTCTACGGCGAAGAACGTATAGATGGACGTATCCAACCGATAGGATTTGATGAAGTTGCCCTCCCAGTCAAAGACAAATACTTCGTTGTTCATACCTCTCGAATGTTTGCTGATACCATCATAGGGCATGATATAGATATATGCTGCCGTCACGAATGCCTTTACACCATTTAAGCAATTCTTTATGAGCGAAAAATCTTTATTAGGCAATACCCGATATTTCGGTAACACGTCCAATAAAAGACGCCGCTGCTTGATTTCCAAACCCTCACCAATTTCTACGATTTCCGCATAGTTCCCGAAATTGTAACAATAGTGCAAGTAACGTCCCTTTGAGCCGGGCTGTTTCAAAATATTAGACGAATAAACCATTGTCTTTGTTATAGAAGCTACATTCTCCACGCCGTCCTCCGGATAATAGATCGGCAGCGGAATCACTTCTTGTTTATCCAGATCTATGGCGGCCAACCAATTTTCTTTATCAATATATCCACTACTGGCAATAAACGTGTGCTCATCATGAGGAGCAAAAGAACGCCAGTAAGAAAGCGATATTTGCGGACATTTCAATGGCCTCCAAGTCTCCTGATTGAGAAGATTGGGCACCTGAAAAAGACGCGTATTTCCATGAGTCACATTGTAGACATAGGGCGTCTTCGTTCGCTCATCTCGAAAATAACCGTAAACAGCACCTATTACTTCAAAAGGCCCTTGTCCTTCCGTCAAACATTCGCCGATATAACGTAGTGAGTCACCCCGAACCGTATATACAGCGAACTTGTTCTCGCATTGATAACAACGAACTATCAACGTATCGCCGTAATAAGCAATCAAGCCAACCGACCAAATGATCGAATCATTGAGCAGTGTCTTCCCTTGTAGCGCGGCCGAATAGTCGCGATATTGATCCAACGTCTTTGTGCTACCCGGCGTATCAGCGCAACTATATAGAAGCACTAAAACGCCTACAATTAAAATACTTTTCATAGCTATCGAATTTTTAAGGGATACTCCCCGCATGAGCTTTCTATGCGGGGATTTATCCTTAGCAAACATCTATTCGTCCTTGGATTAAAAACAAGTCAGTCAGTCTTACCCATTTTCATATAACCAGGGAAATCAACTGTAACCGTATTTGTTGGCTTACCGTCCTGATCGTGTAGCGTGATAAGCGTTGGACATACTGAAGGGGGAGATACCATACAATCGGAATCACTACCCTCCTCTGAATTCGCCAATGCTTCCACGTTTGCCAGCGACAAATCCGATAAACCACTTTGTCGGGAACCGACGCCCATATTCACGATTGCACTTGAAATCACGGCGCCTGCAATCAGGGCACCTAAAAAGAACTTTTTCTTCATTGTTGTTGAAATTTAATTATTAATACTACTTAATCAAGGGGTCGCGACCCTTTTTATTTATTTTTCGTTATTCATCGTTCGTTATTCGTTCATTGGTCATTTCCGATTACGCGCTTGTACAATTCCCACACGTCCGGATTGTTCGCCGGATTGCCCACCATCAATACCTTATTATTCCTATCCAACAAGAAACATTGATAGGCCGGCTGCGTGGGCAAAGCATTTTCTGCGTTCAGACGTCCCTGTCCGTCCATGAAAACGGGATACTCGAAGAATTCCCGTCGGAGCAGGTAATTCATTTCACGCTCCGACTTGGCTTGAAAGAAAAATACGAAGCCGACCCGATCGGGTAATTCCCGAGCAGCCTCATCAATCAAGCCTGCCCATACGCCTAAGTTCAGACGGCAGTTCGTGCAACCGACAGAATCTACGTAAAACAATATCTTATATTCTTTATTCAACAGGGAATCAAGCACGCGCGCCTGACCACCGCGCTGCTCGGGGAAACGAATCTTGCGACACCAACCCATTCTTTCAGAACGGATTCGGCAGTCGTGCGACGCTTGTCGTGACAAGCAGAGAACGCACATACCAGAAAGAAAAGAAAACATAGTATGGACAAGGATGTTCTCATCGTACTGCGTATTCATTAGGGTTTAATTATCAGCGTCCGAAAGACTAAGGTCGCGCCTTTTAGACGCGACAAATATGTAGATAAAAAATAGATCCGCGAAAAAAATTTCTACGAAAACTAAATATTTAACACTTTTGCAAGAAAAACGGGCATTTTTTTAAGGGGAAAAGACGAGAAAAGGGCATGTTATTGAGCGGAATCGGTCGATCGCGGACACAAGTGGGTTAGGTAGAAAAATAAGCTCGTAAGATATTGCGATAAGCGGGTTAGTTATTTGCACGAGCGGCTTTGATAGGGTGAGCAGATCGTCCGGCAAAACGAATGGATACCGCGAACGCTTTCGGGCTTTGATTTTATTTCATACCTTTGTTGCGGATAATCAGATAAATACATATAATTATATAAGAATGTCTTTACAATGTGGTATCGTCGGGCTTCCGAACGTAGGGAAGTCGACGCTTTTTAATTGTTTGTCAAATGCAAAAGCGCAAGCGGCTAATTTTCCTTTTTGCACGATAGAACCTAATGTGGGCGTGATTACCGTGCCGGACGAACGACTGACCAAGTTAGCCGAACTGGTGCATCCGAAACAAATCGTTCCGACGACGGTCGAAATCGTAGATATAGCGGGATTGGTGAAAGGCGCGAGCAAAGGAGAAGGATTGGGTAACAAGTTTTTGGCAAACATTCGGGAAACGGATGCAATCTTGCATGTACTGCGTTGTTTCGACGATGAAAACGTGACACACGTGGACGGTACGGTCAATCCCGTGCGCGATAAGGAAATCATTGACTACGAGTTGCAATTGAAAGACTTGGAAACGGTGGAAAGCCGCATTCAGCGGGTACAGAAGCAGGCGCAGACCGGTGGAGACAAAGCCGCCAAGCTATCGTTGGAAGTTTACTTGAAATATAAGGCGGCATTGGAGCAGGGCAAATCGGCTCGCACCGTGAAATTGGACACGAAAGACGAACAAAAAATAGGGCGCGAATTGTTTCTACTGACGGACAAACCGGTGCTTTACGTGTGCAACGTGGACGAAACATCGGCCGTCGGCGGCAATAGCTACGTGGAACAAGTGCGCGACGCCGTCAAAGACGAAGAAGCGGACATTCTGATCGTAGCGGCGAAAACGGAAGCCGATATCGCCGAACTGGAAACGTATGAAGACCGGCAATTGTTTTTGGCGGAGGTAGGCTTGGAAGAGTCCGGCGTGGCTCGATTGATTAAAGCGGCCTATTCGTTGCTCAATCTGGAAACCTTCTTGACGGCAGGACCTCAGGAAGTACGGGCATGGACATACCGCAAAGGATGGAAAGCTCCGCAATGTGCGGGCGTGATACACACGGATTTCGAGCGCGGCTTCATTCGCGCCGAAGTCATCAAGTACGAAGATTATATCGCCTACGGTTCGGAGGCCGCAGCGCGCGAAGCCGGCAAGCTGGGCGTCGAAGGAAAAGAATATATCGTACAGGACGGCGACATTATGCACTTCCGTTTCAACGTATAGAAACCCGAATTTAATGACGAATAACATGATAAACCTCACAACTCTCTTCATCCATTGGAATCCCGAGAAAGTTTTCATCGGGCCGATACGTTATTATGGTCTCCTCTGGGGCGTCGGACTGATTATCGCCGTATATTTGGTACACCGCCAGTACAGAGACAAGCAGATCAGCGAGAAGATTTTCGAGCCGTTGTTCTTCTATTGCTTTTTCGGCATTGTGTTGGGCGCGCGCCTCGGGCATTGTTTGTTCTATCAACCCGAATATTATCTGCATCACCTGACGGAAATGTTCCTACCGATTAAGATAGACGCACAAGGCGGTTGGCATTGGACGGGATACGAAGGCTTGGCGAGCCACGGCGGCACTATCGGCCTCATTATCGCTTTGTGGCTCTACTGTCGCAAGGTGAAGATGAACTACATGGACGTTCTTGACATCATAGCCGTAGCGACTCCGGCGATGGCCTGCTGCATTCGTTTGGCTAACCTAATGAATTCGGAGATTATCGGCCTACCTACGAACGTTCCGTGGGCATTTATTTTCGAGAGCGTAGATATGCAGCCGCGCCATCCGGCACAGTTGTACGAAGCGTTGGCCTACTTGTTGTTCTTTGGCGTGATCTGGTTTCTCTATCGACATTACAAACATCCGCATCGCGGTTTCTTCTTCGGACTCTGCCTGACGCTTATCTTCACGTTCCGCTTCTTCGTGGAATTTATCAAGGAGAATCAAGTAGACTTCGAGCAAGGTATGACGCTAAATATGGGGCAATGGCTCAGCGTCCCGTTCATCGTGTTGGGAGTGGCGTGCATCGCGTCCGGCAAATGGTTGGATAGTCTCGGCCCGATGTTTCCAAACTCAGTAAGGCAACGCCGGAGCAAGTGAAGCCTGCTCCGTGCGCGCTATTTTCCCCTGATAATCTTTCGGATGTCGCTCAGTTTGTTCAGAGCTTCGAGCGGCGTCAGATTATTGATGTCCAAACCATCGATTTCATCGCGTATTCGGCTCAGCACAGGGTCGTCCAATTGGAAGAAACTCAATTGTAATCCGCCACGCTGCTCGCCGACAGCGGTTAGCGGCTTGGCGGCGATATCATTCTTACGATTGTCGGTTTCCAACTGAGCCAGAATATCGGACGCGCGCTTGACGATGCTCTTCGGCATACCCGCCAATTTGGCTACGTGAATACCAAATGAGTGCGCGATACCGCCCGGAACCAATTTGCGCAGGAAGATAATACGCCCGTCCACTTCTTTCACCGAAACGTTGTAGTTCTTGATACGTTTGAACGCTTTCTCCATTTCGTTCAATTCGTGGTAGTGCGTTGCGAAAAGCGTGCGTGCCCGTGCACGCGGGTGCTCGTGGATATATTCTACGATCGCCCACGCAATAGATATACCGTCGTACGTAGACGTGCCGCGCCCCAATTCATCGAACAACACGAGGCTGCGCGAAGAAAGGTTATTGAGTATATCGGCCGACTCGTTCATTTCCACCATAAACGTACTTTCGCCCATCGAGATATTGTCGCTGGCACCGACGCGCGTGAATATTTTATCGACCAACCCGATATGCGCCGCTTCGGCAGGCACGTAGCAGCCGATCTGCGCCAATAGAGTGATCAGCGCGGTTTGTCGAAGCAAAGCCGACTTACCTGCCATGTTCGGACCCGTCAGTATAATGATTTGTTGGCTTTGCGTGTCCAAGCGCACGTCGTTGGCGACGTATTCCTCGCTCGGCGGCAACGATTGCTCAATCACGGGATGCCTTCCCTGCTTTATATCCAACACGTCGTCACCCGATAGTTCGGGGCGCACGTAGTGATATTGACGCGCCGCCTCGGCAAACGCGTACAAACAGTCGAGACGGGCTATTTGCGTAGCGTTGACTTGTATCACCTGCGTATATTCTCCGATGGCTTGAACCAGTTCGGTGTACAGTTGCGTTTCCAGCGTCAGTATCTTCTCTTCGGCGCCCAATATTTTGGCTTCGTACTCCTTCAACTCCGGTGTGATATAACGTTCGGCTTGTGTCAACGTTTGCTTTCTTATCCATTCGGCGGGAACTTTCTCCTTATGTATGTTGCGAACTTCCAAGTAATAGCCGAAAACATTGTTGAAACTTACTTTTAGACTAGGGATTCCCGTCAATTCGCTCTCTCGTTGTTGTACTTGCAACAAATAGTCTTTTCCCGAATAAGCGATGCGGCGCAAATCGTCCAGTTCGTCATTGAAACCGTCGCGGATGACGCCACCCTTAGCTACGGAGATAGGCGGATCGGATACTATTTCTGTGGCAATTCGGTCGCGAATTGTTTCGCACAAGTTCAGTTGTTCTCCGATTTGATTCAGACTTGGGTTGTCCGCCTCCATACATGCTTTTTTTATCGGCTCGATCGCTTGCAACGCGAGACGAAGTTGCACCACTTCGCGAGGCGTAACACGACCGGTTGCGGCTTTGGAAAGGATGCGTTCCAAGTCGCCTATCATGCGTAGCTTCCCACCTATGAGATCGCGCAAGTCGGGATGTTGAAAATAATACTCCACTACGTTCAGCCGGTCGGTAATGGGGCGTTCGTCTTTTAGTGGGAACACGATCCAACGCCGCAACATGCGCGCACCCATCGGACTGATCGTCTTATCAAGCACGCCGAGCAGACTTTTTCCGCCTTCCTGCATCGGCGACAACAGTTCCAAATTGCGAATAGTGAACTTGTCCAGACGCACGAAACGGTCTTCCTCGATGCGAGACAAGGCCGTAATGTGTCCCACTTGGGTATGTTGCGTCAGCGTAAGGTAGTGTAGGATGGCACCGGCGGCGATAATGCCGTTTCGCAAGTGTTCGACGCCGAAACCTTTCAATGTTTTGGTCTCGAACTGCCGAAGTAGTTTTTCCCGCGCACTGTCTTCGGTAAATACCCAATCGTCCAACTCGTAAGTAAACCGTTTGTTGCCGAAAGCTTGCTCGAACGGCGTGCGACGACCGCGCTCGAAAAGCACTTCTTTCGGGTTGAAACTATTCAGCAGCTTGTCGGCATAGTCGACAGTTCCCTCGGCGGCCAGAAATTCGCCGGTCGAAATATCCAGAAACGCCACGCCGCACCCCGTTTTCCCGAAATGAACGGCCGCCAGAAAGTTGTTCTCCCGATTGTCCAGCACAGGACTGTCTATCAGAATGCCCGGCGTCACCAGTTCCGTGATGCCTCGCTTCACCAGCTTCTTCGTTAGTCGCGGATCTTCCAATTGATCGCAAATGGCCACACGTTTTCCGGCACGTACCAACTTCGGTAAATACGTGTCGAGCGCATGATATGGAAATCCCGCCATTTCAAGCGTCTTCCCACCGGCTCCGTTGTTCCGCTTAGTTAGAGTAATACCGAGTATGTCTGCGGCAATCGCTGCATCGGAGGCATACGTCTCATAAAAATCGCCGCATCGAAACAACAGGATCGCGTCGGGATGTTGACGTTTCAAATCCATAAATTGTTTCATCATGGGCGTTGTTGCAATCTGTTCGCTCACGATTATTTTATTTTGCAAGCAAAGGTAGCATTTGCGGGCGAGATAATTTATTTTCCGGCTTTGAAAATTTATTTTGCGGGCGAGATATTTCGCTAAGCGGCTTTGATAATGAACGGACAAACGACCTAAGAAATACGAGGCGAGCAAGCGGGAAAAAGAACAAAGTATCTCTGAATAAATTCCTAAAAACTACGAAATAATAGTCCGATTCTTCGCATCCGCACATTCCGACGATTTATAATTTTTAAGGGCGTCGTTTCCATAACACACTTGTTTTCAATCGCTTTTTATTTTAACAATTTTGAATTTTCACTCCAAAGAAATCAAAGTGTCATTTATTATATTATCTTTGTCGGACTATTTAATGACAAAGTAGTTCCTAATTAAATCTAACTATTATGATGTATGTCAAAGTAAAGAAATGGTGTCGGCTCACTATGTGGATAGCCGGATTGCTCATTTCCGTAGCAGTCAATGCACAACAAATCTCAGTAACGGGAACCGTGTCCGATGTAACCGGCGAGACGCTTATCGGCGTAAACGTCGTGCTGAAAGGTACAACAGACAACGGAAGCATCACCGATATTGAAGGAAAGTATTCCCTCAGCGGCGTTCCGAGCAACGGCACGCTGGTATTTTCCTACGTCGGATACAAAACGCAAGAGGTGGCCATAGGCGGGCGCAGGCAGATCAATGTCGTGATGCAAGAAGACGCCCAACTCTTGGACGAACTGGTAGTCGTCGGGTACGGGTCGCTTAGCAAAAAAGAATTGTCGAGTTCCATCGTGCAAGTGGACAAAGACCAATTCGTCTCGGGAGCCATGAACAACGTCATGCAACTTATCGCAGGTAAGGTAGCCGGCTTGAACGTCGTCACACAATCCGCTGCCGATCCGAACTCAAACTCATCCATTCAAATTCGCGGAGCGGCTTCTATCACGGCCGGCAACGATCCGTTGATCGTGATTGACGGTATCGCAGGTGGCGACATTCGCAACCTCGCCCCGCAGGACGTTGAATCGATGACCGTATTGAAAGACGCCGGTTCGGCAGCTATCTACGGTACGCGCGGAGCCAACGGCGTTATCCTGATTACTACGCGTAAAGGCAGCGGAGATGCTCCGGGAACGGCGCGCTTTACGTATGATAGCTATGTGAACTTCAATTTCCAAAAACCGCACTTGGAAATACTCTCCGCAGACGAGTTCCGTCGCTCACGTCGGGGCAACGACTACGGATACGATACCAACTGGTGGGATCTACTGAGCCGCGACTACGGATTCGAGCACAACCAGTATCTGGGAATTGACGGTAGCACGCGCAACGGCTCGTATAACGCTTCGTTCAACTACAAAGAAGCGAGCGGCCTTGACAAAGTGTCCGGACGCGAGGAGTTCGGCGCACGTTTCGCCATGGAACAACGTATGCTTGACAATCGTTTGCAAATCAATGCTTCGATGAGTGCGCGCCGCGTGAATGAAACATGGAGTAATGCAAGTTGGGGGGGGGCGTTAAGCACGAATCCTACCATGCCGGTGTATAATGAAGACGGCAGCTACTATCAGCCGACTTCGCCTACCGGTGCCAGCAACATGATCGCCAATCTGATGGAAATAACGAACAACGGTCAGCGCATGTACTTGTTGGGTAGCGTAGAAGCCAAGTTGAATATTTTGCAAACAGAAATGCATCAACTCAGTACGTCCGTTAGTTATTCGTTGCAATACAACGATTTGAAATCTAATTACTATGCGCCTTCGACGACGGCCGACTCCTTTTGGGCGGGATACAAAGGAAACGCCAGCATCTCCTATTCGAAGAATTATACGCAACGCGTAGAGTGGTTGGCCAACTACAATTTGGATCTGGGCGAACACGATTTGAAATTTGTCGGCGGATATACCTATGAAGAAGAGCGCGCGCAGAATTTTTCGACGAGCAACCAGAACTTCGCCTACGATAACATTTTGTACAACGATATAGGGAGCGGTACCTATCTGACTGAGGGAAGAGCCTCGATGGGTTCGGGACAATCTCTAAGTAAGCTCGTCGGCGTCTTCGGTCGTTTGAACTACAATTGGAACGATATGTTGATGGCTTCGGCTTCTTTGCGCTATGAAGGATCGACCCGATTCGGTAGAGATCACAAGTGGGGATATTTCCCCGCAGGCTCCGTCGCATGGGAAATGATGAAGATGGATTTCATGGAACCGGTAAACGAGGTGGTAACCAGCCTGAAACCGAGAATATCTTACGGTGTGACCGGTCGACAAGGCAGTCGTTACGCATCACTCTCAACGTATGAATCCAGCGGATCGTATTTTATGAACGGCGCATGGGTAACCGGTTACGCTCCGTCGCGCAACGCCAATCCGGACTTAGGTTGGGAAAAGAACGTGCAAGCCAATGTGGGCGTCGACTTCGTATTGTGGAATCGTTTGAGAGGTTCTGTGGAATATTTCGACCGCCGGTCTGAAGATTTGCTGTACAACTACACCGCACCACAACCGCCGTTCGTTTACTCAAGTATCCTTGTAAACGTAGGAACGACAAGAAATACGGGTATAGAAGTGTCGCTTGAAGGCGATATATTCAAGGATACGCCCGTAACATGGACGTCCGGTATTAATTACTCGACCGGAAAAACCAAATTGACAAAGCTATCCGATCAGATCTACCGAGCATCGTACGTTGACTTACTTTCAAAAGGCGGTCCCGGCACCACCGAATATTTCTTCCGCATTATGGAAGGCGGTTTGGTCGGACAATTTTGGGGCTACAAAACCGCCGGTGCTGAGAACGGAGAACTTCTTATCTATAACAGCAACGACGAAGTGGTTCCGATCAGCCAAGCCGACGCGAGCTACAAGCGTTATATCGGTAACGCCGTGCCGAAGCATTTTGTCTCATGGAACAATACGGTACGCTACAAAGACTTTGATCTCAACGTCTTCGTAACGGGTGCGTTCGGGCACAAGATATTCAACAACATCGTGTACGGGCAAGGATTGCAAGGCAGCGGTACCGACAACGTACTACGCGACGCATATTTGAAATACACCGATGTATATAGCAGTGCCGGTTGGATCTCGGATTACTTCCTCGAAAAAGGAGACTATCTGAAATTAGACAACGTAACGCTGGGCTACAGTTTCCGGCCGCAGCCGAACAAATACGTAGATAACTTGCGCGTGTACCTAACCGCTAAGAACATCTATACGCTGACCGGTTACTCCGGCAACGACCCCTCTATCGTGGGACAAAACGGTCTGACGCCGGGCGTTGACAATAGTGGCGCATATCCGTTGGCTACGTCCGTTAGTTTGGGTCTTACCATTCGGTTTAAGTAATCGTAAGTATAACATTTAAATCAAAAAGGATTATGAACAAACTAAAATATAATTGGTTATTTGCCGTCCTGCTCGGTAGTTTTTCCCTTACTTCATGTTTTAACTTGGACGAGGAAGTTTTCGACGAGGTGGATGCAACGATTTACTACTCAGATGAGAGCAGTGTAAAGGGTGCGGTGGCGTCTATCTACGACACGGGTGCACATAGCTACGTAGAGTATTTCTATTACCTGCAAGAGTTCTCCGCCGATCAAATTGCCTGGCGTTCTTGGAATGCCGGACTGTGGGGATATGATGAGGCGCAAAAGTTCGTACTTTCGAGCCAGACATGGACGCCCGAGTCGATAATAATTCGTCAAACGTGGCAAACGGCCTGGGAAACCATCGGGCTTTGCAATACGTTGATTAATGATTTGCAAAATCTCGACCCTGCTACATTAAAAATGACGCCCGAAGCGATGACCTCGTATATTAGTGAGGTACGTACCTTGCGGGCGTGGGCATATTACAATATCTTCGAAATTTGGGGCGGCGTACTGCCGTTGAACACGTCGGTTAGCTCCGAAGTTCCGCCCAGTGTGGATCCCGATTTTGACACGGGTTGTAAAATGATCTATGATTTTATTATAACGGAGTTGGATGAAACTTGGGCAAACCTACCGATCAACGAAGTAAACCGCATGAATCAGGCAGCCAACCGCGTTATGAAAGCGCGCTTACTACTTAATTCCGAAGTCTTCATCAAAGAAAATCATTACAGCGAATGTGCTACGCTTTGTCAGGAGATTATCAACGGCAACTACGGTACTTATTCCATCGCCGACGATTACCGCGACATTTACGGCATTAACAACACGGAATGCCCCGAAGTGATAATGGCGTTTGCGTGCGAGGTAGGACAATTGAATATAGGCTGGATGCGCAATATGCCGTTTATGCCGTATAACTGCTGGGAGTATTTCGGCGGCACGTATAGCCAAAGCGGATGGAACTGCGTCGTTCTTTCTCCTTCGTACGACAACTCGGGTGTAGTACAGCCGTTGGGAGGTACCGACAATCCGGTTAGTTTCCTGAGCGCACCGTATAACGATAAACTCGGCGCGGTGTACGAACGTTTTGACAACCGCGATATTCGTAAACAGAACTTCGTTTACAATACGAGCAACAATACGTACAAAGGTATGTTCCTGAAAGGAGCGATGAAAGCCAATTGGGGAGCCGGTGCCGCTTTGGAAGCCGACGCCGACCGTCAAGGACAGGCATTGGTGTACGTCGATCAAGTCGGTACGTTCCAAAATCTGGGCAGAACGTTGGAACCGGTGATGTCTCCGCGTTGGGGTGAAACCAACTCAGGCCTTCGCATGGTGAAATACCCCGTTTATCCCGAATCGGCAGGTATTGACTTCCAAGATATTGATGAAGTGGAATTCCGCTTGTCGGAAGTCGTGTATATGTTGGCTGAATGCAAAATGCGTACCGGAGATGCGGAAGGCGCCAAGTCGTTAGTCAACTCTGTACGCCAGCGTTATTTCTCAACTTCCGATTGGGCTACCGCACAAAACGATCCGGGACCCGGTTTTACCGCTTTCGATATGGATTGGATGCTCAGTCAGTGGGGAATCGAATACTTGGGTGAAGGCCGTCGCCGTCGTACCGATTTGCGTCGCTACGATAAATTCACGCAGGGACAATGGTGGTTCTTCGGGCGTGCCAACGATACGGGTTTCTCCTATCCTGCGCAACGCGACCGTAAATATGAGTGGTATCCGCTGCCGGCTACTGCCTTGTTGGTCAACCCGGGACTGGTACAGAATCCCAATTATGTTACTAACTAATCAAACATGAAGAACGATGAAAAGAATATTATACTTAATATGGATGTTGCCGCTGCTCGGATTGTTGGGTAGCTGCAGCGAGAAGGAAGAAATCGTTTTCGCACACGAGAAACAAATGTTCCCGAGCCGGACGGATGCCATTTTGTTGGAAGTTATCATGCCGCAGGGCACTACCGTTACCGATGAGATATACATTGTGGGCGATTTCAACGGCGGTGAGGAAGCTGCGGTAGGACAATCGACTTGGCTGATGGAGAAAGCTCCCGAGAGCGACATAAAATGGGGCATTTACCTGAACCCTGCTACATTCGTGGGAGGGAAAACGTTGGCCGACGGATTTTATTTCGTGTCTAAGGAACAAGGAATAGAACGTACCGTCTTCAACGAAGTCGCTTTGCATAAGGTAAACACGCCGGTAGGCGGTTGGACAAACGTATATGCCAATCGCTGGGAATCCTACTTCACTCCGAGCGATCCGGGAGCCATTGAGCACGACGGTTATGCCGTTTTCATCGACGACTATACGGGTTGGGAAGGAATCGCACTCTATGCATGGGGTGACGGAGAAGCATTCGGCGGATGGCCGGGCGCGCAAGTCACAGGAACGGTAGTCATAGGTAAGACCACATGGAAGTATTTCGACATCGGCGCAGCCAATGAAGGAATGTCGCTGAACCTAATCTTCAATAACAACAACGGCGGTACGCAGTTTGATGCAGCCAATATCGTAGCGGATCGGGATTATTATTTCAGTATCACAAGCGGTGCGGCCGTAGAGGTGACTCCACGCGAGTATAGCGGGCATACCGTTTATATACTGGACAACACCGGTTGGGAAGGAATAGCTCTCTATGCATGGGGCGACGCTGAAGCGTTCGGCGGATGGCCGGGTATGCAAGTAACCGGCACGACTACCATCAACGGCATGGAGTATAAATATTTCGACTTAGGCGATGAAGCAACCGGCATGGCACTTAATCTCATTTTCAACAATAACAACAACGGTAAACAAATTGAGAGCGGTGATTTAGCGGTTACGATAGACAAAGATTACTATTACCTGCTGAACTCAGATCTGAGCTTCGAAGTAGTAGATCCGTTGAATCCTCCGACGCCCGAACCGCCTGCGGAAGAATAGTAGGAACTTGTTGAAATAATAAGGTAAGTTGTTGCAACAACAAGGTATCTTGTTTGAATAACAAAGCATCTTATTTACACGATGAAGTCCATTAGATTTGAAATAGTGTATTGTATTTTGTTGGCTGTACTGCTGCATCTTTCGGGATGCAGCAGTACCAACGAAATACCCGATCCGCTGCCGACGACAGAGACAGATGGCGTAGTCATTTACGAGGCAAATCCCTATTTCTTCGCGCGTACCGATGCCTTGCAGGCCGTAGCGGCGCGATTGAATGAGATACAGGAGTTAGGCGTCAACGTAATCTGGCTAATGCCTGTCTACGAATTAGGTAGAAAGAATGCCGTCGGGTCACCCTACTGCGTACGCAACTATTTTCAGCTCAATGCGGACTACGGCACGTTAGATGATCTGAAATCGTTAGTCAATCAGGCACATGCAAAAGGCATACGCGTGATTCTCGACTGGGTAGCCAACCATACGGCGTGGGATAACGAATGGATAAACAACAAATCGTGGTACACGCAAGACGCGGCGGGCAACATTATCTCGCCGGCCGGTATGGGATGGGGAGATGTGGCAGATCTTAACTATGACAATGTAGACATGCGGGCGGCTATGCTCGACGCAATGAAGTTTTGGATCACAGAAACCGATGTTGACGGCTATCGCTGCGACTATGCGGATGGCGTGCCCCATGATTTTTGGCGTACGGCTATTGCGGAACTAAAAACACTGAAAGGTGATGAGCTGTTGATGCTGGCCGAAGGGAGCGAGTACTCGCTTTTTACCGACGGATTCGACATCGTTTGGGGATGGGAGTTCGCTACTCGCCTGCAATCCTTATTTGCAGGTAGCGGTTCGGTCGCGTCTCTGTACAAGGCCAACGCAGATGAATACAACGGAGTACTCGGCGGGAAGCAACGCTTGCGTTATTCTACCAACCACGATGTGGCGTCCGGCGCATCGCCTTTGCAAATGTACGATGGTACGCGCGGTGCGATGGCAGCCTTCGTGATTGCTACCACCATTAGCGGCGTGCCGTTGATTTATAGCTCGCAAGAGATCGGTTATCCGCAGGCTCTGTCATTTTTCGGCTACCACGCGGTGAATTGGAACTCCAATGCCGACTATTTGCAAGAGTATAAACGGGTGATGCAAGTATATCGTTCTTCCGTCGCCCTACAAAAAGGCTCGTTGCGAACATACGAGAAAGGGAACGTCGCTTGCTATTATCGGAGCCACGGCAACGAAGGCGTGCTCGTCGTAGTGAATACGTCCGACGAAACCGTTGATCTTCGTACGCCTATTGAGTTTGCCGGTATCGAAGCGACGGATTTATTAAATAATACGGCCATAACGCTTCCGGCCAATATGTCGTTGGAAGCATACAGGTATTGTTTTTACCAGATAAAGAACTAAGAAAATGAAAATAAGAACATATTTATATTCCGCCGTAATTCTGCTTGGAGTAGCGTGCGGATTAGGAACAGCATGTACGCAGGTACCTCAAAAAACGCCTATCGCGCCGGCCGATGTAGTGATGTACCAGATCAATCCGCGTGTCTTCGCACCACAAAATGCGTTCCGTCGAATCACCGAACGCATGGATTCTATTCGCGACTTGGGCGTAAACGTACTTTGGTTCATGCCCGTTTACGAGATCGGCAAAGAAAAAACCGTCAACTCTCCTTATTGTATTAAGGACTATTGCGCATTGAATCCGGAATTCGGTACGCTGCAAGATTTGGCCACGTTGGTCAAAGAAGCACACAAGCGCAAAATGTACGTCATTATGGACTGGGTGCCCAATCATACCTCGTGGGATAGCGATTGGCTGAAAGAACATAAGGATTGGTACACGCAAGATTCCATAGGTAACGTGATTTCTCCGGCAGGAACCGGTTGGAACGACGTCGCCGACCTGAATTTCGACAACGCTGAAATGCGTCTTGCCATGATTGACGCAATGAAATTCTGGATACGCGAAGCCGGTATCGACGGCTACCGTTGCGATGCGGCCGACTACGTACCGTTTGATTTCTGGAAGCAAGCATTGGATTCGTTGCGAGCCACCGGACGTCCGTTGCTTATGCTGGCAGAAGGCAAACGACCCGACCATTTTGCCGCCGACTTCGATATGAATTACGCGTGGGATTATTTGGCGACTATGCGCCGTATATTCCGTCGCAATGCTTCGGTGGCGACATTATTCGACGTTGACATACGGGAATACGAAGGCGTCCCCGAAGGAGCACGCAAGTTGCGCTTTACCACGAACCACGACGAAGGAGTGCGAACGCCGCCTGTCAGGGAGTTTGTCAACGAGCGGGGAGCCATGGCCGCCTTTGTTGCGACGGCTTATCTACATGGCGGTATGCTCATCTACGACTCTCAGGAAGTGGGATTCCCTCGTGGTATCAATTTCTTCCAATATGTGCCGGTCGACTGGAACGCCAATCCGGATTATCGCAACGAATATAAGCATTTGATTGCTCTGTACAAGAAACACCCTGCCATCCGTAGCGGGAACATCAAGGCTTATCCCGATGAGAATATTATGTTGTTTGAAAAGTGGGAAGGCCGCGATCAGCTTCTGATAGCCATCAACTTGCGCAACGCCGAGCACACGATCGCTCTGCCCGCTGAATGGACACAACGTACGTTGCGCGATTTGGCCTCCGGTAAAGACAAAAAAGTGGATGCCGACCTGACGCTCGCTCCGTTCGAGTATTTGATATTGCAACAGAAGTAGCATAGACAGACTCTTACACTATTAAAATGGCGGCGTAGCAAGGCTGATTTTGCTACGCCGTCGTTTTATTTTCTTACGAACTTATGCTTTTTTCAAAGCCGCATATTTGAATAACAAACACGGAAAAACAAATCAATTACCGTTATAATTTCATAAATTACGGTTTTTGTTTTCTGTTTTCAAGGTTGTATTCTACCTTTGCACGTTACTTTTTATAAAAAAATGTCTAATGAAAAATAATCTTATCGTGCCCGACTACATCTTTGAGGCAAGCTGGGAAGTATGTAATAAGGTAGGAGGCATTTATACTGTGTTGTCCACACGCGCTAAGACCTTGCAGGAACGATGGCCGGATCGCATTGTGTTTATCGGGCCGGATATTCCCTCGCAAACGGACAATCCGCTTTTTGCAGAAGACGATACGCTCTTTGCAACATGGAAAAACCGAGTGAGAGAGTTGGGGCTTTCCGTCCGCATCGGACGTTGGCAAATATCCGGTAACCCGATTGTCATACTGGTGGATTATCGTCCTTTTTTCAATAAGAAAAACTACCTGTACACCATTGCATGGGAACATTTCGGTGTAGATTCTATCCATGCCTACGGAGATTATGACGAGGCGTGTATGTTCGCGTGCGCTGCCGCTAAGGCGGTAGAATATTTTTATCGTTTTGAATTGAAACCAACCGATAAGGTCGTTTTTCAAGCACACGAGTGGATGACCGGTATGGGCTTGCTGTATCTAAAAACGGCGGTTCCGGAAATCGCCACAATCTTCACTACGCACGCCACGACGGTCGGGAGGTCGATTGCCGGCAATGATAAACCGCTGTATGACGCGCTAAGGACATACGATGGGGATGAAATGGCCAAAGAGTTGAACATTGAGTCCAAACACTCCGTAGAAAAACAAACCGCCCGATATGCCGATTGCTTCACGACCGTAAGTGCCGTCACGGCGCGCGAATGTGAGCAATTGTTGGAGAAACCGGCGGACACGATCCTGATGAACGGTTTCAACGACGACCTCGTGCCTGTGTTGCCCAACCTATTCTATTGGAAAAAGCGTTCGCGCGAAACGTTTCTGCACGTAGCCAATTGCCTGACGGGCGGAGAGTTTGATGCGAATACGCTTATTATTGGTACCAGCGGACGGTACGAATATCAAAACAAAGGCATCGACCTCTTCGTAGAAACGTTGCACAGACTGTCGGGTAGTCAACAATTGCGACGAAAGATATTGGCGTTCGTCTGTGTGCCTGCCGACGTGGCATCGTGGCGTAGCGACTTGCGAGACCGACTGCTGTTGAAAGGCAAACAAAAGGATGCGCTGAACAATCCGACGCTGACGCATTGGCTAAATCATCCGGATAGCGACCGTTTGCTTGGGCATCTGAAATACTTAGGGTTACAAAATACGCCGGATAGTAAGGTTACGGTCATCTTCGTGCCTTGTTATTTGGACGGGAAAGACGGAATTTTCAATACGAACTATTACAATTTGCTCATGGGACTGGATTTGACAATTTATCCTTCGTACTACGAACCATGGGGCTATACGCCGCTGGAAAGTATCGCCTTTCGCGTGCCCACCATCACAACGGATCTTTCCGGATTCGGGCAATGGGTAGACGATACTCTCCATGGCAGTAAAAATATGGAGCAAGGCGTGGCCGTCATACACCGAACGGATACCAATTACTTCGAGGCAGCCGATGAGTTGTGCCGTTGTATTTTGCATTACTCTACGATGGACGCCCACATCCTCAAAAGTGTTCGCCGCAACGCGGAATCGTTGGCGGAACAGGCCTCTTGGAATCATTTTATTCGCTACTACTACGAAGCGTACGATGTGGCGTTGAAACGCGCCACCGCCCGCCAATCGGAAAACAACTGAATATACACCATTAATAAATAAGGAAATATGAAAATTAAAGTAAGTGATGTAAACACGCCTAATTGGAAAGACGTTACCGTAAAATCTAATCTTCCCGCCAAACTGGAACCTTTGGCCGAGATCGCGCATAATTTATGGTGGTCATGGAACTATGAAGCGACCGAGCTATTTCGTCAAATGGACCCTGACCTTTGGAAACAGTCCGGACACAATCCGGTGCTGTTCCTCGAAAGTATGAATTACGACAAGCTGGAAGCGTTGTCCAAAGATACGGCATTGTTGAAACGCATGAATGAGGTATATGAAAAGTTCAGTATCTACATGCAAGCTACGCCTGACAAAGAACGACCATCTGTGGCTTATTTTAGCATGGAATACGGGATGACGAGTGCATTAAAGTTATATTCGGGCGGTTTGGGCGTATTGGCCGGCGATTATCTCAAAGAAGCTTCCGATAGCAACGTCGATTTGTGTGCGGTCGGACTATTGTATCGCTACGGCTACTTTACGCAGAGTCTGACGATGGACGGACAGCAGATTGCCAAATACGAAGCTCAGAACTACGGACAATTACCGATTGAGCATGTCATAGATGCGAACGGGCAGCCCCTTATCGTTGACGTGCCCTACATGAATTATTTTGTTCACGCCTATATCTGGCGCGTAAAAGTAGGGCGAA
>JAISIB010000045.1 GCA_031262265.1 Prevotellaceae bacterium | reverse complement strand
GAATTCAACATTATTGCCCGGCCGGTACTTGCCACCACATCGGAGCCGTCAGTGCCTTAGGCTCAGGCGCATTCGGGTTATAGTCACTGGAAGCAGTGGGCGTCAACAGACGACGCGGGAATTCGCCGGCACCCAACGCCGACGTTTCGGGCGTCACCAACGTACCCAACTCATAACCTTCGGTTAGGCTATAATCCGGCCCCATGTTGCTCACGCGCACGTACTCTATCGTCGTCAGTTTCGGGTAGCCCGTCCGGTTACGGTCGGTCACCGAATCCCACGCGTTGGCTTTCGCATAGGAAATCCATTTCTGTAACAAGATACACTTCAACATGCTATCCAATGAAGTATCGTCGAACGCGTACGCTCCTCCTTCGCCGATGAAAGACGATGCATCGCGGTTCCAGCGAGCGAACGCATTGGTGACGCCTTGGTCGTAAGCTGCCTTGGCTTTGGCCTTGTCGCCCAAACGCGCCCATGCTTCGGCCACTTGGAAGAATACTTCGGCATCGTTCATCAAGTAGAACGGATCGTCATACGCTTGTTTGTACTTCGAGGAATTCACCAACGGTATCGGGTTGTCTCCGTTCGTGTCGGACGATGGACGCGCTCCGGCGGAGATACCGGCATACTTTTCCCGATCGGTTAATACCTCGCCGGCAGTGATACGCCGTTGAGCAGCCGTCGTGATTTCGTAGAAGTCCGCGATGCGCGGGTCACCGTAGGCCAACAAGTATTCCACCATCGTTTGGCAAGCGCGTATGTTCTCCGTCGTGTTCAGCTGACGAATATTATATTCGTATAATGGATTACCCTTATCGGTAGCGTCAGTGAATGCCGTAAACTTACAATCTTCTTCCAGCAGACCGCCCGCGTTGAGCAATGACTGAATAGCTGCCTGATTGGCCGCAAAATCGCGCATCAGCACTTTCAATTTCAAGCTCTTGGCAAAAGCCACCCATTTACTGATGTCGCCACCGAAGAAGTAATCCTGATTACTTATCGTCAACGTCGCATTGGCAATGTTCTTCGCATCGTTTTCTTTGGCAATTGCTTCGTCCAACAAGGTGATGATGCCCGGATAAACCACGGTTTTGCTGCTGTCGTACTTCGGGTTGGGATATTCTGCGTTCAATGCCTCCGTGAACGGGATATCTTCGTACCAATCCGTCAACAGATGGAAATTATACGCTTGCAGCACCTTCGCTATCAACCAATAGTTCCATGCGCCTTGGGCTTCGGCCTCCGGCAATAGCATCTTAATATCTTCCAATTGTATGGAATAGGCATTCCAGAATGTGGCGTACGAAGTGGTGTTCAGATTATAGGCTACCGTCGTATTGTACTGATTCGTTGTATTACCCTGCGTAGCTACCTGCATCCACAGTTCACCCACCTGCATACCAGAGAGTGCCCAGTAAGCCATAGTGCCGGCCTCAATACTCGGCAACAAGTTAGGCAACGAGGCTTCGGCCATGTAGTTCGGGTTCGTATTAATGTCCAAGTAATCCGAACAAGACATAGAGGATATCCCCAATGCCGCGGTCAGCAGACCGATACTGAATATATTCTTTCGTTTCATATCTTTCTCCGTATTATTAAGTTAGAATTCGACCTTAATGGATGCACCGATATTGCGCATGGATAATGTACTGGTCGACTCACCGAGTTCCGAAGCTAAGTCATTGCCTCTATTTGAGACTTCCGGATCCACGTAATTATTCGCTTTCGGCGTCCACATGAAGAGGTTACGCCCAATCAGGCTCAATGACAGTTTCGATACCGGCAACTTGGCGATCAGACTGCGCGGCATGTCATACGTCAGCGTGATTTCACGAATCTTGAAATAGTCACGCGGCAAAGTAAACTGTTCCCGTATGGTCGGGTTAGTCGAGTAGTTACCCAACACGGCATACATATTGGTTTCCGCTACGGGAATATTGTTCTCCACGTACTCACCGTTCACTTGCTTCACCGAATGAGGGAAAATAAATGAACGACGTTCGTTGTAGAGGGTCGGCGTCGCGTTTCCGTTGAAGTGTGTGATGTAGGCCGTATTGGATGTCATCCATCCGCCGGCGTGCCAGTCGCCCACCACGTATAGACGGAAGTTCTTGTATTTCAACGATGTAGTCACACCCGCAATAAAATCGGGTTGCGTAGGACCAATCGTCTTCATTTCCGTACCGCTCACCACATAGTAACCATTATTGTTCACGATGTAATACCCATAGTAGGGACTGGTCGTATCCAATACCTTATTCGCATCGTACAAGCGCAACACGCTAATCGGCTCACCTACTTTCATCGTTTGGTAAACACCTCGAAAATTTCGAAGATTATATTCGGTCACATCGTCCCATAACTCGACTACCTTCGACCAGTTTTTGGAGAACGAAACCCCAACTTCCCATTCCCAGTCGCGGGTGCGAACGGGCGTTACGCTGGCCAACAGTTCAATACCTTGGTTCTGCAAGACGCCGACGTTGCGGGTACCGCTCGTATAACCCGTTTCGGGTGCCATGCTGGCCGAAATAATCTGGTCTTTCGTACGGCGATGATAGTAGGCCACATCCACAGACAGGCGATTGCTGAAGAAATTACCTGTTAAACCAAACTCCGTCTCCGTCGTCATTTCCGGTCTCAGGCTGGTATTCGGCAAGACATTGTATTCGGTCAAGCCCGAAGCACCGCCTAACGGCAAAACCGTATAGCCGACAGAGAACGGGCGGTATGTCGTCGACGTCAAATAAGTACTAGCGTCACTACCGGTTTGTCCCCAGGCCAAGCGGACTTTCAGAAAGTCCACGTGGTGCTCTTTCAAGCTCGGGAATATTTCATTCAGTAGGATGGAAAGGTTCGCGCCCGCATAGAAGTAGCTGTTCAATCCTTGTGGCAACGTAGACGACCAGTCGTTACGCGCCGAAAGCGTCAAATAAGCATAGGATTTATATCCTACTTCGGCCTGCCCGAACAAACCGATCAAGCGACGCTTCGAGTCCGACTCCGACGGAACAGCCGCCGAGGTGGTGTTCAACAGGTTGTACCAACCCGGTATATCCAGCCCATTGACGGCGGAACTTACGGAGGAAGAACCTCTTTGGTTCAGGTTCCATCCGGCCTGTCCGCTCAGCGAGAAATCTCCCACCGTGTAGTCGGCACTCAGGAACGCCATGGCGTCAATCTGATGGATATAGCCTCGTCCGTTGGAGTAGTAACCGAGGGCTTCGGTCGCCCCGTTGTCCGCACTGTACGAATTGGGCGTGAACGTAGATTTGGCGTTGACGTTTTTGGTACGGCTGTTCGTAAAGTCACCGCTCAATCGTCCCGTCGCTTTCAATCCCGGAATGATTTCGTACGTCAAATCCATGTTCCCGTATATACGATCCACTTGGTTCTTATAATAGTTGTTGTCTATCATCCAATACGGATTGGTCGCATAGGGCGTATAGTAGTTGTCCAAGTTGTAGCGTTCATCGTTGTAGTCCTTCATGGATGCGATGTCCACGTCGACGGCGTGTTGCAACATCTCCATCTCCATGCCTTCCGTACGACGATAGTCACGGCGCACATAGTTCATACCCATCTTGAAGTCGAATTTATCGGTTTTCGCGTTCGCACGCAGCGAGAACGTATGGCGCGAGTGCAAGTCGCCGTCGTTCGGAAGAATGCCGTTGCTGTTCAGATTGCCGTAAGAAGCATAGATACCGACCTTGTCCGTACCGTAACGCACGGAGAAGACGTTGTTCATCTCCAAGCCCGTCACGAAGAAATTGGCCATATTGTCTTTGACGTAAGAGAACGGTTTGACCATCGGAGTTTCCAAATAGTCGGAACCCCATACGTGCGGCCGTCCGTCCAGACGCGGTCCCCACGAACCGTTTTCATGTGCGTCCCAAGATCCCCAGCCTTGTCCGTACATGTCTTGCGTCTGCATGAAGCGTAAGGGAGAGGAGGCCGTAAACGTACCGTCGTAAGAAACGGTCAGTTTCTCGTTCTTCGCCCGTTTGGTGGTGATCATGATCACGCCGTTCGCCGCGCGCGACCCGTAAAGAGCGGTTGCTGAAGCTCCCTTCAATACGGTCACCGACTCCACGTCTTCCGCATTGACGTCGTTCGCCGCATTACCGAAGTCGGTCGCATCGTTACCCGATCGGGAATTGTCGATCGGCGAACCGTCGACGATATACAACGGCGAGTTGGAGTTCAGCGAAGAAATACCGCGGATGAGCACTTTCTGCGACGTTCCCGCGGGTCCGGAAGAGGAAATGTTCACACCGGCTACCTTACCGGCCAGTCCGGCCATCACCGATCCGGATTTTCCGGCCGAGATTTCATCGGCTTTCACCGTTTGAGCGGCGTAGCCTAACGTTTTCTCGCTGCGGGAAATACCCAACGCGGTCACCACCACTTCGTCCAGCAATTGTGCATCCGGCTGCATAACGACATTCCTCGTCGCCCGAATGGGCAACTCTTGCGGGACCATGCCCACGAATGAAAATGACAACGTAGTCGCCCCGCTCGGGACAGCAATTGAGAACTGCCCGTCCACATTGGTGGCTGTACCTGTACTCGTACCCGGAATCATTACTGTAGCACCAATAATGGGTAAACCGTCTTCCGCCGAAGTGACGGTTCCCGTTATTGTCCGAGTTTGTGCCAATGCAAGTCCTGTGTAAATACACAAGAATGCCAACATCATTGAGAGTTTCTTCATAATGTTTTCCACTTGGCTTAATTACTTTTATGTTTATCTCGGGCGCAAAGGTATTTACATAATTTAAATGTCAAAACAAAAAGAAAGAAAAAATGCGTTTTTACTTCGCATTTGTACGTTTAATACATATAAATGCAACTTTTAATGAATCCGCTCGGAGTTTATTAGCATCAATTAACACACGCAACAGAAAACTACGAAGCAGCGTAGCGGAATACCGTACGAACTCGCGAAAATAACCTATGAGCTTAGGAAAATAACTCAGTCGCTTGTTTAAACAAGCGAGTTAGTTATTTAAACAACTTAGTCGCTTATTTTAGGCTCCGACTGTGTTGTTTTGAGGGGCGCGCAGGCAGGCGAGAGTAGCCTCTACGCCCATGTGAGTACGAAGTCGGGGGTCGTCAGGAAAGAGACGGAAAGACAGTGGGAAGCATCGGGGAGGAGGGCATCGCACGTCATCGGAGCGATGCCGTCGGGCGAGGGATGGAAACGAAGTTGTCGGCGGAAGTCGACGCCCGTACGTCCGAGGCGTTTGTAGACGGTCTCTTTGCCCGACCAATAGAGAAGCATCTGCAACGCGCGTTCGGCGGCGGGCAACGCCCGTACATCGTCCAACTCGGCCGGCGAAAGAAAACGATCGGCAATGCGCTCGACGCGCGGATGCAGGTATTCGATGTCGATGCCGACCTCCTCGCCACTCACTGCAACGGCGGCGTAGCCTCGGGTGTGCGAGATGCTGACACAGGGCGGGTCGTCGAGGGATTCTATGCGGGGGCGGCCGCTCTCCGCGTATCGAACGAGTGCCGAAACGCCCAACATGCGGTACAGCAATACGCGCACGGTCAACCATTCGCGCAGGCGCGCCTCGCCCGTCGCGGAGGGCGTGTCGGGATAGTCGGACGGGAGCATGCGGCGCAACTCATCGAGGCTCTCGCCGTACTGCCATATCGCCCAACGCAGGTGCGGCGTGTCAAGTTGCCGGTAGAGCGGCATCGGCCGGCGACTGTTTGGTGAACTTTACTTGCAGGATTCGTCGATTGTCGGCGGCCATCACTTCAAATTCGCAGTCCGCATAATGCAATTTCTGATGCAGGGTCGGAAACTCGCCGGTCATTTCGAGCAGTAAGCCTGCTATCGTGTCGGCATCACCGGAGACTTTGTCGAACACTTCGTCATCCATTTCGGTGATTCGATAGAAATCTGTCAGCAAGGTCTTCCCTTCAAACAACCAAGTGGTATCGTTCAGGCGCGTATAGGTTTGCTCATCGTCATCGTACTCGTCGTGAATCTCGCCGACGATTTCCTCCATAATATCTTCCATCGTGATAATACCGGAAGTGCCGCCGAACTCGTCGGCCACGATAGCGATGTGTATCTTATCGGTCTGGAAGTCGCGCAACAAATCGTCGATTTTCTTGGTCTCGGGCACGAAATAGGCCGGACGTATGAGCGACTGCCACCGGAAGTGCGCACCTTTATTAATATGCGGGAGCAAATCTTTGATATAAAGGACGCCCTTGATATTATCCTGCGTGCCGGCATACACCGGAATACGCGAATAGGCATTGTCTACCACGCATTGCAACACTTGCTCGAAGGGTGCGCGAATATCGAGGTCGACCATATCCAAGCGTGAGGTCATGACTTCTCTCACGGTCTCTTTTCCGAATCGCACGATGCCTTCCAAAATATTTTTCTCTTCACTCAGTTCCGTCCGGTCGGTCAGTTCGAGTGCTTGCGACAGCTCGTCCACCGAAATGGCGGCCTGCCGCTTGTGCGAGAGGTGTCGGTTGACGAAACCGGAGGATTTCATCAGCAACGAAGCCACCGGCCGAAACAACGCCCGACAAAACAACAGTCCGGGCGCGGCGAAGCGGGCGAAAGCCAACGGGCGTTGCGAGGAATAGATCTTCGGCATAATCTCGCCGAAAAGCAGCAGCAAGAACGTTAGAATCACCGTAATCACCAGAAACTCGGCCACGGGCGAGCCGAACGAGAAGACGCTGGCAAAAAAATAGTTGCACAGAATCACCACAGTGACGTTGATGAAATTGTTCGTGATCAGAATGGTGGCCAGCAGGCGGTCGGTAGTCGCCAAGAGGTTTCTCACCTTTCGGTTCGCCGGACTATCGTCGTCTTCCAACGCTTTCTTGTCCGCAGGCGACAACGAAAAATAGGCAATCTCCGAAGCGGAGGCAAACGCCGAGCAACCCAACAAGACGATGGCCACAAGTAAGGCGACGATGTGTGCCGCATCCGGCGACTGGACAGAGATGCTGTCCCACAAGGAATGGAAAGAATCGTCCATAATCGGTTAAAAAGGTAAGTCTGAGGTATCTGATGCGGCGGCCGCAGGAGCAGCCGGCGACGAAACCGCCTGCGAAGTCGTCTTCGGGGTCAGCATCTCCATCGTATCTACGAAGATCTCGGTAATATACCGTTGCACGCCGTTCTTATCGTCGTAGGAGCGCGAACGAATCTTTCCCTCGATATAGAGTTTGTCGCCCTTGTGCACATATTTCTCGACCACCTCGGCCAGTTTGTTGAACATAACCAAATTGTGCCATTCGGTACGTTCGGGCACTTGCGTGCCGTTGGGCAAGGTATATCCGCGGTCGGAAGTGGCGAGGCTGATTTGAGCAGTGGCTCGTCCGCCCTCGAAATAGCGCACCTCGGGATCTTTGCCCACATTGCCTAATAGTATCACTTTGTTTACAGACATTTTCTTTATGTATTAAGATGTTTTCGCTACGTTGTTTTCCGGTTTTCCGGCGAGAAAGGCGCGCACGTTATCCGTCATGATAGTCATCAGTCGTTGGCGCGCGGCCAACGTCGCCCACGCGATGTGCGGCGTGATGAAGCAGTTGCGTGCCGTCAGCAAGGGATTGTCCGCGCGCGGCGGCTCGGTGCTGAGCACATCCAATCCGGCGGCGTAGATCTGCCCGCCGTTGAGCGCATCGGCTAACGCTTGTTCGTCAACTACCCCACCCCGACTTGTATTTATGAGAATGGCCGTCGGTTTCATCAAAGCCAATCGTTCGGCGTTGACTAATTCGCGTGTGTCGTCCGTCAACGGGCAATGCAAGCTAACGATGTCGCATTCGCGAAAGAGTTGGTCTAATTCCATTTTTTTAATTTCGGGGGGCAATTGCAATCGGAGCTTGGAGGTATAAGCCCATACCTTCATGCCGAAACTTAACGCGATACGCGCCGTCATGAAGCCGGTGGCTCCCAGCCCGACGATACCTAATTTGCGCCCCGTGAGTTCGAGCAGCGGCGTAGCGGCGAAGCTGAAATCTTCGCAAGTCGTCCACTTTCCCGCACGTACCAGCTCGGAGTGATAACCAACCTGCATCGTGATATTCAGAATATGGGCAAATACCATTTGCGCCACCGATGTGGTGCTATATGCAGGGATATTGGTCACCACGATGCCGCGTTCGCGCGCGGCGGCAATGTCTACGACGTTGTAGCCGGTAGCCAACACGCCGACATAGCGGAGCGCGGGCAAGGCGGCCATGTGGGCGGCCGTTATTTCCGTTTTATTGGTGAGTAGGATTTCTGCGTCTGCCGCACGGGCAAGTACGTCTTCGGAGGGGGTACGGTCATATATCACGCACTCTCCCAACTCTTGCAAGGGAGTCCACGACAAATCGCCCGGATTCAGTGCATAACCGTCTAATACGACTATTTTCATATAGTTTTTGACTTATTTCTTTGCAAAAGTAAGTATTCGCTGTTAAAAACAAGAAAAAATGTATGAGTTTTGCCTATCTTTGCTCCTCTCAAACAATTTATTACCCCCTGACACGCAAAGATTAGAATGATTTGAATATGGAACCCTTACTCAACGAACACAATAAACAAGAATATCCGCCGATG
>JAISIB010000028.1 GCA_031262265.1 Prevotellaceae bacterium | reverse complement strand
AAAGACAGAAGATGCTTCATAGCGCGAACGTTTAATGGCTGCGTCCGTCGCATATCGGCGCAACCGGCAATCTGCCCGCCCCGCACATGCACAATGTAGGCATCGGGACGGAGTAATAACGGTTGCTTTCAAAAAATCTTTCTCTCTTTCCGTAAATCGCCCGAGGCGTGATTGAAAAACTTTCTTATCTGTGGTTCGTATGAAGGTATCTACGGGTGCGATCGTACCCGCAGGCGATGCCGAAGTTAGTATCTCTTGGACAATAGCCCGAATGGAAACTGCTTGATCGACGTTCCCCCGTCGACAAGCTTTCTCGCACGGTGCTTTACATCCTTCGCACCCCACCTCCGGAAGCGCAAAAGCCGAAGTAATCACTGCGTGGGCTTTATCAAGTTCTCCGTTGTCGTAATATGACAGCATCTGCTCTATTTCCAAGCCTTTGGGGCACACCAGAGCGCAAGGTGCCTCGCAATCGGCACGGTGATCGCTCAACAAAAGTTCCAATGATAGTGTACGCACCTGCTTGACGGCTTCACTTTGCGTGTCTATTTGCATTCCTTCTGTCGGTAATGTCGTGCACGAAGGCATAATTTGTCCGTTGACGCTGTTTCTAACGGCACATACCATACACGAAGATTTATGTTTTGCCCCTTGTGCATAGCAGAGGGAAGGGATGTCGTATCCCAATCGACGTGCCGCTTCCAATAAGGTCTCGTTCGGGTCGACGGTTACCGGTATGTTATCAATGGTTATCTGCATGATGTTTTGATACTTTCCGTATGGCGTTATAACTACATTCGTTGATACATAGTCCGCACAGTACGCATTTGTCCGTATCAATGGTGTGCACTTCATACGGAGTATAGGGAATGGCGTCTACGGGGCAAGCTTTGGCGCATTTGGTGCAGCCTATGCACGCATCCGTCACGATGTATTTGATCATCTCCTTGCATGTGCCCGTTTTGCAAATGCCGCATACGTGTTCTTCGTATTCGTTTCTGAAATATTTGAGCGTGGTGAGCACCGGATTCGGTGACGTTTTCCCCAGTCCGCAGAGTGAGGCGTTTTTAACGTTTTTGGCTAACTCTTCCAGCTTGTCTATGTCGGCGACCTCGGCCTTCCCGCTGCAAATCTTGTTCAATATATCAAGCATTCGCCGGATGCCTACGCGACAGAACGTACATTTGCCGCACGACTGGTCGCACGTGAAGCTAAGAAAGTAACGAGCTACGTCTACCATACAGTCGCTTTCGCTCAACACTACCAGTCCTCCCGATCCCATCATAGCTCCCATTTGATTGAAAGCGTCAAAATCTACTTCCACCTCGCATAAATTCGCCGGGATACAGCCTCCTGACGGTCCCCCTATTTGTACGGCTTTCAACGCTTCGCCGTTTTCTACGCCGCCGCCTATCTCCTCAATAATACGATTGAGCGTAATTCCCATAGGTACTTCGACCAGTCCGCCGTGTCGTATCTTACCTGCCAACGCGAAGACCTTCGTCCCCTTACTGCCTGCGGTACCTATTTGGCTATATTGCTCCGCGCCCTTTCGTATAATATAAGGTATCTGGCTAAGCGTCTCCACGTTATTTACCAATGTCGGTTTGCCGTGAAGTCCCGCGATAGCCGGATAGGGTGGGCGTTGCTTCGGAAAACCGCGTTCACCCTCTATCGAAGCGATGAGTGCCGTCTCTTCGCCGCAGACGAAAGCACCCGCACCTTCGAAGACGGATATATCGAATGAGAAGCTACTCTCGCAGATATGCTCGCCTATCAGATTTTGCTCACGGCATAATTGAATAGCCGTGCGGATACGTGTAACCGCCAACGGATATTCGGCACGAACATAAAAGATTCCTTTATCCGCGCCAACGGCGTAGCCCGCAATCAGCATTCCTTCGATAATGCGGAACGGGTAAGATTCCAACATCATCCTATCCATGAACGCGCCCGGGTCTCCTTCGTCGCCGTTGCAAATGACATATTTTTCTTTTGTATCCGATGCGGCGACGAGCTGCCATTTCTTTCCGGTCGGGAAGCCTCCTCCTCCGCGTCCGCGTATGCCTCCTTTCAATATCGTATCCACTACTTCCTCTCTCGTGCAGGCAAGGGCTTTTCGTAAAGCCTGAAAACCTTCGTGCGAAGCATACTCTTCGAAATTCAAAGGCGCAAGAAATCCGTAGCCTTCGGTGGAAATATGTTTTTGTCCTGTGAGAAATGTATTTATAACGCCGGTACGTTCGTCTTCGGGCTTCCATATCACATTATTCCACGTAATATCCGTATGAAACGTGTCTATTTGATTGAACAACCGGTTGCGCAGACGTTTTAGGTAGCCGGTCGGACTAAAATGATGGTGCAGGATTTCTTTGATCTCCGCCGCTTTCACATTCGGGTAGCGAGTAATCGTGCTATCCGGCATCACTACGTCGATTAGCGGCACTTGATTGCACACGCCCACGCACCCTACCGGTTTTATCTCTACTTCTATGCCCAATTCATTCGAGGCTGTTTGCAATTCTTTATAAATATCCGCAGAGCCGCTGGCTTGGCAACACGATCCCATACCCAGTCGGATCTCACCCATTACTTGTCGTTTGGCTTTGGCCGTTTCTTCCCGTTCGTGCTCGCTTTGTTGCGTCAAAAAGTCTTCGATAACTTCGTTTACTTTACCCGGCAAAACGTGCCCGTAGATTTTCTCGTCAATTTGCACGACCGGCGCGAGCGTACAACAACCCAAGCAAGCAATTTTTTCGATAGAGAACAGTCGATCATCGGTCGTGATCGTATCGTCGGCCATTTTCAACTCGCGACGAAAAGAGTCGTAAACGTTCGATGCGCCTTTCACGTGACAAGCAGTGCCTGTACATACTTTGATCACATGCTTACCGTAAGGAATATGTCTAAATTGGGAATAAAAAGTCGACACGCTAATGAGTTGCGCACGGTCAATTTCCGTCCGTTCGTACACGCGTTCGAGTGCGTCGGACGGCAGATAATCGAACGCGGTCTGCAATGCTTGCAACAACGGAATAATCATTTGTCTCGAAGTGCCGATATGGTCAACGATTGCATCCACTTTGGCAATCATCGCCTCTTTATCGGCGGCTATATGATGTGTACAATTGCAAGCCATACTACGTTGTCGCTACACAATAGATACTTGTTTCCGTTCGCACTACGATTTTTCCGTCGGTAAAGGCCGGTGTGGCAAAAGTCCGTTCGCCCGTTTCAAAAGAATCGAGGAGATTGAATTCGTTGTCCGCCGAAAAGATGTAGACCTTCCCTTCATTGTCTATGATGTAGAGTTTTCCTTCGGCGATGATCGGCGAAGAATAGAACGGGGTATTCAGTTCATGCGCTTTGCTCAGTTTGCCGGTCGCGTCGAAGGCTGCCGTTACGCCGTAGCTGGTAGCCAAAAATAAATTTTCCTTGGTGGCAACCGGACTGGATACTTCGGGAAGATACTCATTGCTTTCCCAAAGCACACTTCCGTCGTTCCCGTTGATAGCTACCAGTTTGGAATATTCACTTGCTCCGTAGATAATTCCATTGGCACTGCACGCGCTGGAACCAACTTCGCCGGTCAGACATTCCACACGCCATAGTTGTTCGCCGTTGGTAGGATTGTATGCCGTAATCGCAGGATTTCCCATTAAAACCAACTGAGGAGCGTTGTCTACCATCGCAATCATTGGCGAACTCCACGTTACTTTTTCCGACCGGCTCTTACTCCAACGTTCTTCGCCGGTAGATATATCAAGAGCAAATACTCGCGGATTGTTCTGATTGTCGTATTGTATGATCACCATCCCGTTAAATATCAGCAGCGACGAGGCATATCCGTAATGGTTGTCAGGAAGTCCGAGATTTTTCGCCCATAAACGCTTTCCTTCGGTGCTTGCGCAAATAATATCTCCCGTAGCGAAAACAGCACAAACCTGTTTCCCGTTAGTCGCAACAGTAGAAGCGGCTAACCCCGTATCCTCTGTTGTTTTCGGCATTTGCGCAGGAGAACCGGGGATGTCCGTAGCTTGTAATGACCAGAGCCGTTGGCCGGTATTTAAGTCCAGACAAAACAGTTCGCGCGCCTGATCATCTGCGCCCGAGAAGAATACCTTGTTACCATTGATGACCGGCGAATTATATCCCTGACGCGGGTTGTCTTGTTTCCATGCGATGTTAGTACCGTTAGCCAAGTCCCATTTCATAGGTAGGTTCTTCGCCGATGAAATACCATTGGAGTTGTTCCCTCTAAGAGCATTCGATGTGGCAGTCGGAATAGCAGGTTGTGTCGGCGATTCGGTCGTTGCGGCTATCGGTTGCGCCTCTTCTGTCGCCTCGGGACTTTCCTCCGAAACTATCTCAGGCGCGGGTGAATTTTTCTCCGTAAGTTGTTCCGATATCTCCGTATCATATTTTACTATCTCAGTCGCATAATTTGCTTCCTCTTGGGCTACATTTTCTTCCGCAGGTTGCTCGTTTCGCAAATAAGGTAAGCTCATAATCACAAATACGAGCGCGACGGCCGCCAGTCCTGCGGAAAGCCAGCCAACATACTTGCGGGCTTGCGTTTTGACAATCCATTCGTCCACCGGAGCGAGTTCTTTGGCCGGTATGTCCTTATCTTTTGCAAAATACAACCGAAGAGAGATTAGAAAGACAGCCAGCATGCCCAACAAGATATAGACTCCGGACATCAAATGGCTTTCATTGACAAAATAGGCGCGTCGCGCCAGCAAATCCAACTGCCGTATCTGCTCCTGAATGACCGGATTATTGGCATTTTGGTCGTTGATCTCTTTCAAAGTTTCTACGACTTCGGTTTGTAGCGGGCTAAATCCTTGCACCTGAAAGTAGTTGGTGATAAGCATCGCGGCAAAGGCGACGATAAAGATAGCCGAAACGATGGCGATATTCCTAAGAATTGCTTTCTTCATGGGCATTTGTTTCAAGAATATGGTTACTTGGGGCGTTATGTATGGTCGCTTGAGCTAAGTTCTGCGGACAATAGTTGAAGCACTTACCGCATGCTACACAGTCGGCCGTATCTATTTCATAGCGTATACGCGTGCGTTTTACGGACAAGCTAATCAACATCCATCCGATGACCAGCCCGATGAAACCACCGGCTATGGTCGAGTAAAGTTTGAAGTCGGTCTGTACGCTTTCATACCGAGTCGTGATATTTTCGAGCGTACCTCCTTGTCCGTAGAAAGCCTCCAACTCGACGGGAAGAACGTCCTGCGGATCATTTTCGTGTTGCATAACCAACTCATATAGGTGCACGTCTTTATTTGCACGGCTCAGCTCGCCACTTACGGCACGCAGTAACAACGCACCTACCCCGATTATGATAGGTAGCACAATGAAATAATTCACAATGCGCTTTACTCCTTGCACGCGGCTCTCTTTTATTTTGTTATCATAGGGTGGGCGAATGGCATCTACGGGACAGGCGTTGTGACATAACTCGCAATTGATACACGTTTGCTTGGTTATCTGGACTTTATAAAGGGATACGCGGGAAAACAAACTGAGTAGTGCTCCGTACGGACAGAGAAAACGGCAAAAGGGTCTACCCGTAAAAACAGAAGTAACGAGGAGAAGCGCGCCGAATACGATCAAACCAAGATCACCGCCTAAGCGGAAAATACCAATGAATGGGTCGAAATGACAAATGATAAAGCCGCTCCGCGTAACGGCGTAAAGTATGGCAAAGATCAAGTATATCCAAGGAATTAGACCCAATACGGCGGTCATACTGCGCGGTATTTTGTAGTTTTTGACGTTTACTATTTCCTGCAACGCACCGAACGGGCATACGCCGGCACAGAATACTCTGCCGAAGAAGAACGCAAAAATGATCGGGAGCATAAAAAAGAGCAATACCGACAAAGGCAAGATATATGTGTTATCCGCCAATGCCAACGAGACGTTCTGAATGGAGCCGATGCTGCACACGCAACCACTTCGGAAGAAGCCAAAATACGCGATGGAAATCAGCGATACCCATAACACGGGTTTTCGTGTTTGTTTCCTAACGACTGCCCATGCTACGATACTCATTAAGGCGACTAACAGAACCACGTCTATTGTCAACCATAGATCCTCGTTGCTCGTAGGATAGGTAATATCCGGATATTGATAGCCCGACTCAAAATCAGGCTTAGGGAAACGGTTTTGTTGAACGCTCATTTCAGTTTATAAGAAGTAGTTAGCGGTACGCGCGTAATTGCGTTCGACGGACAGACGGTAGCAATTTGACATTCATTGCAATCTTTACAAAGCGCACGGTTTACTTGTAAATAAAGCGAGCCGTTGCCGAACGAACTGCACCCTTTTACGCATTTTCCGCAGCCGTTACACAAATTTTCATGGATAGTATATTCAAAATACGGGTCTTCTACGTATTTTCTCTCTATGGCTCCTGTCGGGCACATAAGGTTCTCGGCAGCCGTATTGAGTTCCTTGACATTACTACGATAATATCCGCCGCACAAATCACAGTATCCGCACACCTTATTGGCATGGAAACATTTCACAGCCGACACGGCTAAGACGCAATGCGTCTCGCAACGGCCGCATTGCGTACACTTTGCGGGGTCGATCTGCCAATAATAATCGGCTTCCTCTCCGTGTAATTTGCTTACCAACCCGCCTGCCATCGCCAAGATACTGCCGCCGGCTATGGTCGTACCTACTACGCGTAAGAACTTACGGCGCGCTATCGGACTTTGCTTATTCTTTTCCATACTCTCTATACGGTTATGCCTTGACGAAGCGGGCAATTTACCACGCAAGCCGCACAAGCGGTTTGAGCGACGGCAGTCTGATCGTAACGATAGGTATCTATCCGATTCGCGCCTGCTACAAACAATTTATCTCCTTTCACTTTCACCCCATAAGCCGTGTGGCCGCCGCCCAATACCTTCGTATCCAACAATAGACTTTGGAATCTGCCATCCGGACTGTAACAACTGATGCGGGGAATCCCTTTTTCCGACGTAATTATGTCGCCCGTTGCCGTATGCGACAAGTGTACCGGATTGCAACAGCCGCAGAACCGGCCGACGCCTGCACCCGCTTCACCGAACGAGCCGAGATATTCACCGTCGGTGGTATATTTCTCTACTCGATGCCTACCCGAGTTGGAACAATATAGGACGCCGTCGGAATAGGTAATACCGAACGAATAGCTGGGAATGACAAAACCGTCCGGACTCTGGATAAACTTGACGAAAGTCCCGTCAAGCGTGTACTTATGAATATTCTTGTTGGCGGCGTCCGTTACGAAAACGCCATCGGGGGCTACCGCAATTTCACAATAATCGGACTGTTCGTCGCAAGCCACCCACTCACGAAGTTTCCTGCCGTCTATCGTATAGACTTCAATATGCGTGGGAAACAGCAGATACAGGCTGCCGTTCAGATAAGCGGTTCCGCGCAAATTTTCCCCGTAAGATATTCGATTATCCTCGTATGATATTTCATTTTCAAAGCGCGAAAATTTACGTTCTAACTCGCCCGTTTCATTATAGACGTAGACGGTTTGTGCCGTGGCTGCAACTAATTTATTTTCTGCCAATTCAAAAGTAGAAATCTCTTCGGGTATTTCTATCGAAGTTACCCGTCGGTACGGCGAGGTCGGAATGTCCGGTTGCGGAGTGACGATGTTAGCTCCATAAGGAACGTCCTGAACGACCAGCCGCTTGTGGAAAAGCATGCCGGCCAAGCCGACAATCGTTCCACCGGCAAGTACTGAGCCGCCTACTTGCAGAAATTTTCTACGCGGCATCTTTTGTTCGTTTTCTTTCTCCATGACTCTATATTATTTTAAGGCATTTCACTACATGCGCATCCCGCACTATCAGCATACCATCGGCATAGGCGAGCGGTCCCCACGCATCTACGCCGTCCATGATACGTTGTTTTTTCAAAAGTCTCATTTGATTCTGCAAGATCTCGTACACATACAACTCGCCGTCTTCTTTGAAAACGAACAATTTGTCGTTGATAATCACGTAAGGACCTAACCCGAAACGCTCATCGGCTGCCGAAGTCCAAATAGGAACGTGCAAATCGGACGGAGCGTAGCAGACAAGTTGCCCACGCTGTGCGCCGCCGTCTTTCGGCATGACGCTAATAAGCATATTGTTATAGAATATGGGCGTTTGCTGCTCGCTGGATATTCCTACGTTCGGTTTGTATTGGTCAAGCACCGTAGCCGTCCACCCGTTGCCCGTACGATCTACTTGCAACAACGCTCCGCCCGTACCGTAACCTGCTACCATAAACAAACGATTGGGAGAGATCTGTACCGGAGAAGGCGCGACAACCGACGGTTGCCATTTGCTCGCGCTCCACAGTAACTTTCCTCTGTCGCTTTCTTCTGCCGAAACGCCGCATACGCCGCCGATACCGATATACACATACATTCTTTTCCCGCCCAGTGTCACGGGCATGACCGAAGAGTGGGACATTTTATAGTGAAGCGTGTTAGGGGTTTCCCAACGTTTCTCTCCCGTGCGGCAATCCAAGCCTACTAAGAGCGTTTCCTCACCCGCCGGCGCCAAAATCAATATGCCATCGTCTACGCGCGGACATTGCCCGGTATACCAAAAAGGCACCTCTGTCTGATAAGTCTTTTGCATATCCAAAGACCACTTCATCTCGCCGGTCAAAGGGTCGCAACACATGACGTGACCTTCGGGGCCAATCGTAATAATATAGTCATCTCCTATGGCAGGCACCGTTCGTGAGAAACCATGATTCCTTTTAATGGGCACCCGATACCAGCGTCGCCAAAGTTCTTCTCCCGTTTCTAATGAGAAGCAACGCAGTGCGTCTGAGTTTAGCTGTTCATTGTAATCTAACAAATAGACGCGGCCGTCATAAATCACCGGCGCGGCATGGCCTTCGCCTGTCTCTACGCTCCACAATACCGGATAATCGGCATCCGTGCGTATGCTCTCGGCAGCTCGTATGGTGTTAGACGCCTGTTCGCCGCGAAAACAGTTCCACTTTCCGCTCAGCGAAGAAGCAGGCATATCCGTATATTTCATAAAGAACTCGCCGATCAGCACATCATCCGCTTTGCGTGTTTCACCTGCCGGTCGATTATCCGCACCCGGGTTTTGGATAGTAAGATGTTCGTGCGGCGTATATAGATGCCACCCGACAATTACGCCGGCATACAATACGATGACCAGCGCGGTGATGCTTGTTACTATCCGTTTACTTTTCATGCTGACTTTATAGGACGTTGTTATTTTATCTTATATGCCATCAGCGTATTTCCGTGCCGTAAGTACATCACACCTTTGTATATAACAGGATGCGCCCAATGCTGGTCGGTACCCAACGTAATCGTGTAGCGATTAACTATGTCCATTTTATCGGGAGAAGCTTTTACCAAAAGCATATTGCCCCGTTCGGTGTAACAATAAAGCATACCGTTATCCGCAATAACGTTGCCCATTGCGAGACCTCGCTCTTTCCATTTTATTTCTCCCGTTTGCCAGTCTGCGCAGAACCAGAACCTATTCATATCACCTGAGCCGTAAACGTATTTTCCTACTTTCACCATTGCGCCGATACGGTTATCTAATTCTTTGGCGAACCAGACTTCTTCGATACCACGCCCGCCGTTCGTCAAACGAAGCATGGTAGATCCCCGACCATACCCGCTTACGTAAAGCACCATACCGTCTCCTCCGTATATCGGAGTATTTGCGTGTACGGCGTGTTGATTCTTATTCGGATGAGACCATAACTTCTCGCCCGTTTCGGCATTGATACCTATAATATGATTGGCGGTCATTGTCGTAACAATAGGTACTTGTTGATCGCCGATATAGAGTGGTGAACAGTAGGCCGAGAGATCTCCTTCGCCCGGACTGCTCCAGATCAATTCGCCCGTATTCTTGTTTAAAGCCACCATATTGTGCTGCTTGCCGCCAGGCGTGGCAATAAGTTTTTCTCCGATGATCAGTGGAGCTTCGTTGATTCCCCACGTAATATTGGACGAATTAAATTCTTTGAGCAAGTCTTTTTTCCACAGCACATTCAGTGTTGCTTGGTCGAAGCAATAGAGTTCGCCGACTCCGCTAATCAGATAAATTTTTCCACCGTTAATGGTAAGAGTACCGCGTGGTCCGTTATAACTTTCTGTCCATTCGTTACCGTACGCAACTTTGTTCAAAAGTTTCCCCGTCAAGTCAAAAACGTACATATATCCCTTTCCCTCAGACAACCCCGTCAAGTATAATTTGTCGGAGGCAACGG
>JAISIB010000007.1 GCA_031262265.1 Prevotellaceae bacterium | reverse complement strand
TGGGGGGATGTGTTGGTACTACTATTTTTTGGTTTCGTACCCGTGTGTGGAACTTACTACATGCAAAGTGGTACGTTGGCCGATACAAATGTTTGGTTGGCGGCTTTAGCTTCGGGGTTAGTCGTGGATACGTTGCTGGTCGTCAATAATTATCGAGACAGAGAAGCCGATCGCATTAGCGGTAAAAGAACATTGGTCGTTCGTTTCGGCGAACGTTTCGGCAGCGGGCTTTATTTAGGATTGGGCGTAGTAGCCTCCTTGTTATTTGCTTGGGTGATATATAATCCTGCGGATGTCTATCTGACGGTTCTTCCGTTGCTCTATCTCTTTGGACACACGAAAACATGGCGGAAAATGGAACAAATACACACAGGCAAGGCACTTAATCTATTAATAGGCGAGACTTCGCGCAATATGCTTGTGTTTGGAGCGTTAGTCGTGTTTGTCGTTTGTTTCCGCTTGTTGAAAGATTGGTTTACGACGGTCGTACTCGCCTAACGTTTCCCGTACATTCTATCGTAATACGTTTGATATTCGCCGCCGGTAATTTCTTTGACCCATTCCTGATGTGTCAAATACCATTCGATCGTCTTTACGATGCCGTTCTCAAAGGATGTTTCCGGTAACCAGCCCAATTCGTTATGTATCTTCGTCGGGTCGATGGCGTAGCGTTGGTCGTGGCCGAGTCTGTCCTTAACAAACGTGATTAAGTCATCGTTGATCCAAGCAATATCTTCTTTCAATTTTCCTTTAAGTACTTTACGGTATTCGGCATTCTCTTTCATCAAGCGATGAACGGTAGCGATCGTAAGCCGGACAATCTCCAAATTTGTCTTTTCGTTGTGCCCGCCCACGTTATATACTTGGCCTTCGCGTCCTTGTCGTACGACCAGATCAATAGCCTTGCAGTGGTCTTCCACGTACAGCCAGTCGCGCACGTTGCTTCCGTCGCCATAGACAGGAAGCTTTTTGCCTTCAAGAATATTCTTGATGATAAGCGGAATTAGCTTCTCGGGAAAGTGATAGGGTCCATAGTTATTGGAACAACGCGTGATGCTGACAGGCATGTGATACGTGTCGTGATACGCCATGACGATGAAATCGGCCGATGCTTTGGAGGCGCTGTAAGGACTGTGCGGGCAGAGCGGAGTTTCTTCGGTAAAATATCCCGTTGCGCCCAGAGAACCGTACACTTCATCGGTAGATACTTGATGAAAACGCACGCCTTTCATCCACGTCGGGTATCCGGAGGAATCTTTGCCCTTGACCCATGCCTTGCGCGCGGCATCCAGTAGATTTTGCGTGCCTAATATATTCGTTTGCAAGAATAGTTGGGGATTTTCTATACTTCGATCAACATGGCTCTCAGCAGCAAAATTCACTACGTAATCGAACTTGTATTGCCCAAACAGTTCGCAAACCAACTCACTGTCGCAGATATCTCCTTTGACGAAGTAGCACCGTTCATTGTCAATGTCTGTTGAAATTGTACCAAGGTTTCCTGCATAGGTGAGCGCATCAAGAACTACAAGTTTTACGTCATCGCGTGTCGTTAAAAGGTACTTGATGTAATTGGAACCGATAAATCCTGCTGCTCCCGTGATTAAATAAGTCTTCATCATACTAATGTAATTGTGTTGCAAAGAACGGAAAGTTTTTTGAAAGTAGCAAATGATTACCAAAAATCTGTATCTTTGACGCATCATACGCACAAGTATGGAGCAGGTATATAAATATTACAAACGAGACCTGAGTTGGCTTTCTTTCAACTATCGTGTGCTGTTGGAGGCCGCTGACGAACGCTTACCGCTATACGAGCGTATCAATTTTATTTCTATCTATTCATCCAATCTCGAAGAATTTTACAAGGTGCGCGTGGCTGATCACAAGGCGGTGGCATCCGGCATCGCGCGCACCGATGAAGAGACGCAGGAATCGGCCGTTGAGTTGATGGAAGAGATTACTCAGGAAGTGAACCGACAGTTAGACGATCGTATTCGCATTTTCGAGCAAAGCATCTTACCTGCGTTGCGTCGCAATCATATTATCTTCTATCAACAACCTACGGAGGTAGCTCCTTTTCATAGTACTTTCGTGCGCGACTTCTTTCGCGAAGAAATATTCCCTTTCTTAGCTCCGGTGCCTATCGGCAAAGAAGTTCGTTCGTTCTTACGAGATAATCGTTTGTATCTGGCCGTTCGTTTGTGGCGCAAAGGCGTAGCGATTGATGCGCCGGATAGGGGAGTGTATTTCGTACTGAAAATACCATACCAAAAGGTACCGCGTTTCATTGAGCTGCCGAAAGAGGGGGACGACTACTATATTATGTATGTGGAGGATATTATAAAAAGCAATTTGGACGTTATATTTCCGGGTTACGAGGTGGATAGCGCATATTGCATCAAGATCTCCCGCGACGCGGATATTATGATTTCGGATGAACCCAATGCGAATATCGTCGAGCAAGTGAAGAATAAAGTCAAGAAACGGAAGATCGGTGCAGTGAGCCGTTTTGTGTACGACCGACATATTCCGTCCGATTTTCTTCAATACTTGGTAGAAGCATTTCGTATTGATTTGCATGAATTAGTTCCCGGCGACTCTCATCTGAATTTGGAGAACTTGCGCTATCTGCCCAATCCGAACAAAGATATAGCATGGGACGAACGTCCGCAACCGATGAAATTGCATGGATTGGATGCGAAAGAATCCATTTTTCGTTATGTAGCCAAGCGGGATTTGCTGTTGCACTACCCATACCATTCGTTTGAACACTTCTTACATTTTCTACGTGAAGCAGCGTACGACCCGTCGGTATCCGAAATCATGTTGACGCAATATCGAGTGGCCGAAAACTCAGCAGTCATCAATACGCTCATCTCGGCTGCCCACAACGGGAAGAAAGTGACGGTGTTCGTAGAGCTGAAAGCCCGATTCGATGAAGAAAACAACTTGGCGACGGCAGAAGTGATGGAGGCTGCGGGCATACATATTATATATAGCATACCCGGTCTAAAAGTACATGCAAAAGTTGCCTTGATACTCCGTCACAAAGAAGGGAAACAGACCAGAAGCTACGCATATATCAGTACGGGCAACTTCAACGAGAAAACCGCTAAGCTGTATGCCGACATCGGCCTATTTACGGCGAATCCGATTCTGGTGAATGATTTGCACAAACTCTTTCTGACGCTGAAAGGCGAGCTTGGCTATTCTTTCAAGCGACTCTTGGTGGCACGTTTCAATCTGATCGATGAATTGCATAAGCTCATCGATCGGGAAATCTATCTGGCTAAGCACGGAAAACAAGGTCGAATCATTTTAAAGATGAATGCCTTGCAAGATTCAGCCATGATCAACAAACTATATGAAGCCTCGCAAGCGGGCGTATCTATTGATCTTATCGTGCGCGGTATATGTTGTCTGGTGCCCAAGCAGCCGTATAGTGAAAACATACGCATTACGCGCATCGTGGATAGCTGTCTGGAACATGCGCGCGTATGGTACTTTGGAAACGACGGGAAGCCTAAGGTATTTTTGGGTTCTCCCGACTGGATGCGGCGCAATTTGTATCGGCGCATCGAAGCCGTCACGCCGATATTGGATGCCGGATTGCGGCAAGACATCATAGATATGCTGAACATCCAACTGAGCGACAATCAGAAGGCCTGTTTCATTGATGCCGAGCACCGTAACGTGTTCAAACACTCGGCTGATTTG
>JAISIB010000195.1 GCA_031262265.1 Prevotellaceae bacterium | reverse complement strand
CATCGGGATAGGGACATCGTTGCGGATGGCCGAAGAAGAAACGTATTCGTACCGCAGATCTGCCATCGTTTTGCCTGAGTTTGGCGTATATGTATCCAGACGCGCCGAGAATGCGGGGTCGGAAGCTTCGTTAGCAACGATGATAATATCATAGGTACCGGTCGCCACGGCGATTAGATCGTCGGGCGTCGGTTTTTCATTGTATGCTATACTGCCGCCGTTCGGATCAAACATGATAACCCGCAACGAATCGTCGATTGCATAGTCGGGATCGGAAGCCGTCGTGCCTCCTTCTTCCACGAATGCCGTGAGTGCTATGACGACGTCACGGTCGTCCGTCTCGCTGCCGGTATCCGTCAGGCACGAGCCGAACAGTAACACGACAAGCAACAGTTCAAAAAAATACGCAGCTCTTTTCATACGCCGATCTCCTACCATCCTTTGTCTATCTCCGTTTGTCCGTCCCATCCGGTACGCTTCACGTCCACGCTTACTTCGTTGTCTGTGCCAAAATGCAACCGGAATACATTCAGTACGCCGTCGATTAGGCGCATATCCGGCGTACTAATGGGAGAAATCGGCAGTTCTTGTTCATCGTAGAAGATACGTACATCCGTCTGGAAACCCGGATATGGCGTTCCGCCGACTAAATAAAAGTTCGGAGAATCGTTGATTTGTACCGGAGCTTTGTAGATATAATCACTCTTTGCGTCATAGCTACCGCGCGCCTGGTAATGTACCTCTCCGCCGACCTTCGTATTGAAAAGCGGATAGCCGCGAAAGTCCATTTCGTTGTATTCATCGTGAATAAGCATGGTAATCTTTGAATCTTCCGGTTCGGCTATATTCATTTGCTTGATAATATAATCTTTCAAGCCGCTCGCTTCGATATATACGCCCGAGACTTTGCGCATAATAGGCAGTTCTACGACGCCTTCCGTACTCGCCGCCGCCGCTACGCTCACCGAACCCCAGAATATATCACCCGGATAATCATAGACGCTATGTTCCCCGAAATGACCGGCCGCCCGCAAATCTACACAAGCGTCGTCTATCGTCGACACGCCGACCGTGAGCGGCAGTACATCCAAGTGCTCTGTTATGTTTGCAAAGGCGACACAGTGTACGACCTCCTTGTTTACGATTTTTTCTTCCTTGTTTATTTGCGTATGCCGCACTTCGGTTAGAATATCCGACGCATTGAAGATATAAAGCTGCACGTCCGATACATCCGAGTCATCAATTAAATTATCCATGTGCGGTATGGCTATATTACGAACCACCACTTTCAGCCGCACCTCCGATGATTCGGGCGGACAAGAGGATAAATCTTCCTCATAACGGCAGCTACTCACGAGTAGCCAAGGAAGTATCGCAGCAAGGTATATACAATTCCACTTCATACGCCGGAGCGTTCATTAAAAGTCTTTCCGTATTTCAACGTAAGCCTTCCAATACGTATTATTGACAACGATGGAGATATTCGGGTTACGCGTAATCTCTTCGGGATTGTCAGTGCCCGGCGTATTGCCGCTGTCGGAATGTCCGAAGTCATAATTATTGTCGCTACCGTCGGCACTTCCTGCACCGTCGCCAAAAGTAATGGATACTTTATACGCTTTCCCGTTGGCCAGATATTCGCTATCGGTTTCATCGGGCGAGAAATGCACGGGGAAAAAGCGGCGCATCGGTTTACCCGTGTGATTTCGCAAATCACCATTCTTGTACATATCTCCGTAAAGCACCAATATGGCATGACGGTCGTATCCGAATAGCGGAGCTAACCCGTATAATGATTTCCGAAAGATAGTTGTTTTGCCCGACTCGCCGGTATCTTCCAAATACTTGCCGAACGCGGCGTTATTCCAATCGGTTAAATGATATTCCGTATGCGGAGAAACGACGGGATACCAAGCGGAGGAGTTTTCCCAAGGCATCGTGCCCGAAACCATATAGACCGGCGGGTTGCCCAACGTTACTTGGGAAGCCAATGCGGCAACTGTCGGAGCGAAATCAGGTACTAATGCCGTGTACTTAGCTCCGTATAGAATGGCGACACTGTCAAATTTCATGCTGTAATAGTCGTCGTATTGCGTATCGGCGGGCGGATTGACGCCGTCGGTGAGCGCGTAGTCTTTAATGTCGTCGATATTCACCTCCACGTCTATGCGCGACGCTACGGGGTGCGGAGTAATAGACGCACTGCCTATAGCCTGACCATCGCTTTGTTGTTGATACTGCACGGGTGCTTCGCCGTAAATCCAAATGCCTTGATCGGACGAAGCGACGGCCGCCTTCATGTTAGCATCAAACTGCGTATAGTCCAGATAAACGCTTTGTAAGTCGGCCAGCGTCTTTCCGATCGCACCCACGAAGCCCGTCAACGATGCATTTGCGTTTCCTATCACCATCGCTTTCGTTACGTTGTGAAGCGGCTGACCGGCATTGTCCGTCGTGAAGGTTACTTTTCCCGATCCGCCACCGACTCCTTTCCATATCGACTGCCGGTCGAACATTTGCGTGGCTATGATCTCGTCCCCTTCCAGTAGGAAAACGACCGCTTCGCGAATCGTAGCGATTTTTTGCTTTAATTCATTCAGATCATCGAAGGCGCGCGTCATCGTAGCATCGGCGAATCTCACCTCAATGCACGTCGGCACGATGTCATCCGGCTCGTTTCCGTTGCTCGGCTCTTGCGAACAAGCTATCAGCCATGTGCTTGCTATGCAGAAGCACGCAGCTCGTAAAAATTTACTCTTATTCATGTTTTACAATCTATATTATTCGTCTATTCCATGATTGCGTCCCAGATATATCGCCCTTCCCAGTCGAACGATCGAACGGTGACGTCTACGTCCGCCGCCAGACTAATATGCTCCGGATTATTCGTACCGGCTTTCGGACTACCGTCGTCATGACAACCGAAGTCGTAGTCCCGACCGCTACCGTCAGCGTTGCTAAGCCCGTCCCCAAACGTCACCAATACTTTGTATATCGTTCCGTTTTTCAAGTATTCGCTGCCGTTTTCGTTCGGCGAAAAATGAACGGGAAAGAACCAACGCTCACCCGGCTGCTGCCATCTTACATTTGCATTCAAGTATATGGCTCCGTAAACGACCAATATGGCATGACGGCCGTAGTCGCCGGCCGGCGGCAACGTATAAAATGATTTGCGGAAGATAGTCTTTCGTCCCGAATCGGGCGATGGTTCCAGATACTCGTCGAAACGTCCGCTATTCAACTCGCTCCGATAACATTCCGTATGCGGAGAAACGTCGGGATACCATGCGGAAGAATTTTCCCACGGTGCAGTGCCCGAAACCATATAGATAGGCGGGTTGCCCAACGTTACTTGCGAGGCCAACACGGTCAGGCGCGGAGAGAAGTCGGGCACCAACGTCGTGTACTTGGCTCCGTACAGAATAGCCACGCTGTCGAAACGCATCGCGTACTTGTCGTCGTATTGCGTATCGGCGGGCGGATGGACGCCGTCGGTGAGCGCGTAGTCATTAATGTCGTCGATATTCACCTCTACGTCTATGCGCGTGGCAAGCGGATAGGGGGTAATGACCGCTGCGCCCACGTACGCTCCGTTGGCCGCCGTCGTATATTGAACGGGGGCTACGCCGTAGATCCAGATTCCTTGCGTATCCGCATGCGCGGCGGCGATCATGTTTTTTTCAAATTGTTCGTAATTTTGATAACGGCTTTTCAGATCGGTAAGCGTCTTGCCGGTGGCACCGACAAAGTCCGTCAACGCCGCATTGGCGTTACCTATCACGATAGCCTGCTCGACGTTTTCCAACGGGCTACCGTCATTCTCCGATACGAAAGTGATTTCGTTCGCCGAGACCGTTCCGTTCAGACCGTTTACAGCTTGTGAAGCGACGATGTTATCGCCTTTGAGAAGAAAAACGACCGCCTCATGAATCGTTGCCCGCTGCTGCATCAACTCATGCAGGTCATCAAACGCACGAGTCGCCGCATCGGCAAACTTTACCTCCACGTACGCGGGCGTTCGCTCCTCTTGCATTCGCAAAGAGGCTTGCTCCGCCGAACAACCTACGAACAAAGTGCTCGTTAGACAGAACATCGCGTACACGATGACTATCTGTAAGCAACTATAGCGGCGCGTCGTTAAACTCTCTACTTGATGAAACATGCATGCGTTGTTTATATAAAAAACAAACGCCGCGAAAGGATTGTTCAATCAGAGGAAAAGTTTAACTCTTGTAATCAAAATGAAATATTCAGAATTGCCATTTCAAGGCGAGCGTAGGAACGACGTACCAGCCACTGCCTATAAAATTCGCGGTCAGTTCAAACTCCGTCCCGACGCTGAGGTTGAAATCATCGTCAACGCTGCGCAGACGATTAAGGTTAATCCAAAATTGCGGCTCCGACATAAATATCATCGTACCGAAGAGAGATGGTTCGCGCCAATAGTCGGCAAATCCGCTGAACGTATAGAGTCCTTCGCAGAAGTGATAGTACCACGTAGCGGTCACCTGAAAGTTGTGCGGACGACGATTGTGGCGGATGTATTTATACATGGGCGTCAGCGTATACCCGTATATCCCGTCTTCAGCATTGTATGTGTACGTGGCTCCCAGCAGGAAGGCATCGTTGAACGAAAGGGCACTGTTCATCCCACCGTTGTACTCGATATGCGCCGACACCGGCATCTCCCACCAACTAATCTCGCGGGAAATTTCCGTATAGGCCGCTTTCATTCCGGTGGATGAGAGATCCAAATCGACGAAGAAGAACGTGCTGCCCCATTTGTCGGGCGCAAAATGTTCGATGGTTGCCGTCACACGCGGCCGGTCGGATAGGTTCCTACTATATAGCGGACGTCCGAAATCATAGTGCAATTGAATGTTTTGTGCGGCAGCCGTGCCGACGACGCCCAAGCATAGAGCGCATAGAAAGGTAGCTTTTTTCACCGTAGTCGTTATTAGAATGCACAAAGGAACGACTTTTTCACGAAATACGCAACAGTGCCCAACATCGCCTGCTTTGTGAGTAAATTTAGCGACTAAGTTGTCGAAATATCCTCGTAAGTTGTTCAAACGAGCGACTTCGTTATTGCAACAAGCGAGTGAGATATTATCCCCACATTGGGCAATCGGTTCCTCAGAAAAGGCGAAAATCGTTTATATACGTTAAATAA